>CAJQQM010000183.1 GCA_905480485.1 uncultured Aureispira sp. | reverse complement strand
TGATCAAATCTACTTAACTTATTTATTACTGCTTTATACTTTTATCGGTGATACTAGATGCTAGTGGATGTAATATTGAGGCTGCTACCGCGACAACTATAAAGTCTCTTTCAATAAAATAGACATATCATTCATTTGTCTCAAAATGTTTCGATAGATCGGTCAAGAACAATTTCCTATATTTAAGGTAGGGTGATTGCTCCAAATCAATCAGAAATTGACATTTCTAAATGTAATCGCAGGTATTTTAGATGCCCTGCAATCAAAAAGACACACAACGAAAAGTGATTTATAAAAATCTAATTCAAATCAGAAGGCATTATGAAACATTTATTGGTATTTAGTCTAAGTTTATTATCCTTTACCCTAGCTGCACAGTATCAGCTTATTTGGTCGGATGAATTTAATGCTAGCAGCTTAGACCTCAACAAATGGACCCCAGAAATTGGACAAGGAAATTGGGGATGGGGTAACAACGAACTGCAATATTATACAGCCACTGCCAATAATATTGTTTTAGATACAGGCTATTTGCATATCATTGCACTTCAGCAACAAATTGGGACAGCTAATTACAGTTCTGCTCGAATCAAAACCGAAGGAAAATTTGATTTTCAATACGGAAAAGTAGAGGCTAGGATAAAAGTACCGATGGGCCAAGGCTTATGGCCTGCCTTTTGGATGTTAGGGTCCAACATAAGTACTGTAAGTTGGCCTTTGTGTGGTGAGATTGATGTTATGGAACATATTAACAACGAAATGTTAATTCATGGAACCCATCATTATGACAATAATGGACATGTTTATCAAGGCGATACGATTGGAACCAATCCGGCAGATTTTCATATTTATTCTATAGAATGGACAAGTGATAGTATTCAATGGTTTTTGGATGGTCAACTCTATTTTCAAACCAATATTGGTGCAGGTTCTGTTTCTAAAACTGAGTTTCATGCCCCCTTTTTCTTGCTGTTAAATATGGCCGTAGGAGGCAACTGGCCAGGAAGCCCAAATACTGCGACGGCTTTTCCGGCGACTATGATGATCGATTATGTACGTGTTTATCAAGATACTGTACCCACTCCAGACCTTAATATTAGCGTTGATTTGTGCAACCAAACCCCTAATACAGTTCGTATGGTTGGGCCTCAGTGGAACAATTGGGACCCTAACGCAGGGCCAATCGCAAGCGATAATGGCGATGGTAGTTGGACGTTTAATTTTAATCCTGCCCCTGCGAATCCTATGGAATATCTAATCGCCGTAGATGGCGTCTACGAAAACTTAATAGAGGATATGCAAAATGCAGGTGGCTGTGCCCCAATTACTGATTATTGGTCGTATGCCAACCGATTGTGGAATCCTTCCGACGGTTTGAGTATAGATATCAACTATGACCGATGTGTCCCTTGTAGTTATCCGGATTTGAGTGTAAAAGTAAATTTTTGCGATACAACAGGTCTTAATACCGCCAAATTAGTCAGTTCAATTCATGGATGGAATTATGCTAATGCTAAAAATGGTTTTAATAACGGTGATGGTAGTTGGACCTTTCAATTTAGCCCTGTACCGATGGACAGTTTCGAATTTGTCATTTATCGAGACGGAGTTGCCGAAAACTTGATCGATGATATGCAACAGGGGGCAAATTGTGCCCCGATTACCAACTATTCTAGCTATGCAAACCGACTTTGGACCTTACAAGATAGTAGTCTGAAAGAAATCACCTTTGATTCCTGCAATAGTTGTAGTACGCCTCCTGCCCTATTTATTAACAACCTAAACGGACAATCACCAACTTGCTTTGATGACAACAACGGGTCGATAAGTGTTTCGGCAGCCGGGGGAAATCCACCTTATAGTTATCAATGGAACAATGCAGCTATGGATACAAGTGCTAGCGTTCAAAATTTGGTAGCAGGAACTTATTCCGTAAGTATTATCGATGCAAACGGAACGCTTTTGATCGATTCTATTGTTTTGAATAATCCACCCCAATTTAGTGCAACGATAAACAGTACCGATACGAGTGCCTGCGGCAATTGTTCAGGGCAATTAGATGTTTTGAATACCAATGGAAACCCTCCGTTTCAGTATCAATGGAACACCCTAAACAATAGTACTTCTTTGGCTACAGGTCTTTGTCCGGGGTTGTATCAAGTGAGTGTTGTTGATGCAGACGGTTGTTTATCGATGGCAACCTCGCTTATTACAAACGGAGGCCTTGTGGTTGATTCTATACAATGTTCTGATCCAAATTTAATTTTATGTGATGGCCAAAGCTTAACCTTAAGTACCTCTGGTAATTATGCTAGTTATTTATGGTCGAACAATCAAACAGGAGCCACTATTTCGATAAATACCGGCAATAACTATAGTGTTACAATCACCGATAGCTTAGGCTGTTCTATTGTAGAAACGATTACTATTTCTAATCTAAGTAGTCCAAATGACAGCAGTTTTCAGGTAAATACAAACGACTATTTAGCCAATTTCACGAGCAATCCTGGATTTGATTATCAATGGTTTTTTGGTGATGGCGATTCAGCATCCGTCCAAAACCCAAGCCACCTTTACGACAGTTTAGGTCAATTCGAAGTGCTTCTAATTTTGACTAATGCCTGCGGAATAGATAGCATAGTTCAATGGGTTCAGATTTCGATGCCTTTGTCCTCTACATCTAGCAAGCACTATCTCAAACTAAAGGTTTACCCCAATCCTTTTGGTGATAAATGCAGCTTTGTATACCACAACCCTCAACAGCGTTTGTGCCTTCTCAATTTGTACGATAGTAAAGGTAGCTTGGTTCGAAATTATAGAAGCAATAATAGTTCAACCATAGAAGTATCGAGAAAAGGTTTGTTGAATGGCCTATATTGGTACCAATTTATAGGCCCAAATTTTAAAACAAGTGGTAAACTATTGATTGAATAATATTTTAAAAAAGTAAATCTCGCCAATTTTCTGTTTCCAATAACAGTAAAAGCGCAGCTTGTCCTAAGACAGCTGCGCTTTTTTATTCTGATTAAATAGTTATACAGCAGCATGCTTGTGGCGTTTGATAAGGAACCAAATGATTTATTTTTGCAAGATTTTTTGTTGGTGGCCGATTATGTGGGACCCTTGGAGGGTCCGCACCCTTGGAGCGTCCACACCCTTGGAGGGTCCGCACCCTTGGAGGGTCCACACCCTTGGAGGGTCCACACCCATGGAACAGGGCTCGGTCCGTTGCGCCTCTAGGCACAACACAGCGCAGTTCGCATACATTTTTTTATTTAAAAAAAATGTAATGCTCACCCTTGAAGGGTGAGTCAGCGAGCCCGAAGGGTGAATGTTCGGCAGATATTCAATTAGCAAACCGCGGCAGCGACCGTTGATACTTGGTAAAATCGAATAATATCTGATAGTTGGTTAAATAAATAAAAAATAAAATTAAAATATAAGCTATATAACAATCTGTATGAAATCATAAAAGCTTAAAAGCAAGCTATATTTAATACACACACGTTGTGCGTAATATAAAAAAGAACTAATATTGAACTACCGGTTCTATGTCTTTAAAATAAGATCTAAATCAGCTTCTTTAGGCTACCTTGTTGAATAACTCCTTACAAAATATTTTTTTAGAAGCCCATGGATGGCCTAAAAAAAAACCGCTTTCTTGAACTAAATCAAGAAAACGGTTTGAGGTACAAATTCAAAAAAATGTTCTTAACGACGTATAAACGTTTGTATAGCTCTTTTATCTTTACCTAAGCACTCAAGGTGATAAGTTCCTGAGGGCAAAGAAGAAATATCTATGCTCGTATTGTAAGCACCTACTTTGACAACTTGCCCAAGGGTACTAAATATACGGTAACTGTTGAAATTGATATCCGATTGAATATTTAAAAGTTGATCAGCCGGATTTGGAAAAACAAGAATTTCGGTACGCTGTGAAAGTGGTGTCACTGAGGTGGCTAAATTACCTATTACTACAGAACCTAAGGATGCTTCGTTAGCAGGATTAGCATTACGTCCAATTATTGAAAATCCGTACTGAACAATAAGACCTGCTGTTAATTCAGAAGCTAGGGCCGATACCGTAAATGTACCAGACATTGGTATGTCAAAAGTTTTAGCGCCGGCAAAAGCATCTTGAAACCCATTATTAGGGTCTAATGCTTTGATGAAGAACTTGGCTTCATAATTACTGTCAAGTGTATATGCCGCTACATCACCGGTAAAGGTTAAGTCTTGTCCGTTAAATGAAGAATCTGACTCAACAAATATATTGGCTTCCATTTGTTTATTCCCAACTTGATTAGCCGTATCTATCCAATATGTATCGCCAGGATTATCGGCATATGTATTAAAGTTAGGCTGTAGTGTTAAAGAATTAATAACCGTATCAGCTGTAGATTTTAAATCGGCAAGACCCCAAGATGATCCAAATTGATACCCACCGCCATTAGCCGGTAGTTCAAAGACATTCATATACCCAATCCATGC
>CAJQQM010000182.1 GCA_905480485.1 uncultured Aureispira sp. | reverse complement strand
AGGTGGCTAGCTGACACCAAATCCTGGGCCATCGACAAACGAATGTCGTTGGGAATGAAATCAATTTTAATAAATTCTTTAATGTTTACCAATTGTTCTTTGTTGGGTTTGATATCGTTGATCACTAAATAATTGACGAGTCGTGTGCAGAGGGTCGCTAGTATGTCAACCCTTAGCGTTCCTTTCATTACAATTCCTTTGAGATGTTCCAAAACATCTTTATTGAAATTACTGCTGTTGATAATATTTTCGGGGGTGACTAGTTTGCTTAGGTTATTATTAATGAAGGCCATAAAAGAGGCAACTGTATTTGAATCAAGGCATGAATCAGCTAGCATTTGTATCAATCCTAATTCTTCACTAAGGTCTTCGATCGTCGCGATTGACTGAAAAAACTGTACTAAGGTACGCGGTGTAGTTCTATCTCCTGTAACCATTTCAGGGTAGGTCAATACAAAGTTGATACCCCGTTGGTCCACCCCGTTTTCTTCGGCCCATTTAGCCCATTCCTTTACATCAAAATCCATCGTGATGTGCATCATTCTAGTAAGCATAGCGTCGTCCATCGGTGTAACAGAGTAGTCTCCGCCATCAGGGTTGGCAGTAAGTACAATCTGCCAGTCTTTAGGCAACTTCCAACTAATAAGTTCGTAGTTTTGTAAAAGCTGCATGATGCCTCGAAGTATTCTGTCGTCGGCACGATTTGCATCGTCAATCAACAATATTCCGGGCCCTTCTTCTGAAGGAACCCAATCCGGCGCCATAAACTTAGTGAGGCCATCTTCGATACGAGGCATACCCACTAAGTCTCCCATTTCTTCAAATTGAGCAGGGGCAATGTAGGCAAATTGATACCCTTTTGATGCGGCAATTGATTCGACAAGTTGAGTTTTACCGATTCCGTGTTTTCCCCAAATACAGATTGGAGATTTCTTTTTGTTGTTTGCTTCAGCCAAGGCATTGGTTTTGATGGCATGTTCCAAAAAACGCTGCACCTCACTTGCGGTAGTTTTGGTGCCGTAATATAAATAATTGTGTTTAGGTTTGTTATTGTTGGTCATTTTGTAGCTGTCTTTAAGGCTGTATTTTGGTTTAGAAAACAAAAGAATAGGGTATAAATCCGCCGCTGCTCGAATGCTTTTGATTTGTTTATATTTGGCTGGCTAAGTTACATTTTTTTTATGAAAATACAAATGAACCAATTCGAGACAAGACCAATCTCAGACAAACCATCGTATATCATTTTAAATTTGACTAAAAATAGAGATATATTCTATTGTAAAGACAGTATTTATCCTTCCTATTTAAGGCTTTTGATAGATAAAAATTCATATTCAATGATAAAATTTGTTCTTTTATGTACCTTCGTACCACCTTGCAATGAAGCCGTAATTTTATAAAGATAAATCTATAAAAATGCATCAGATTTCCAATGAATTACTAAGCCTAAAAACCTTAGATGAAATTCTATCTAATCAGCAAAAAATCACTTTGTCCGATCATAGCAAAAATGCAGTGGTGGAATGCTATAATTATCTACATCAAAAAATAGATAATAGTGACCAATCATTTTACGGTATCAATACAGGTTTTGGGTCCTTATGTAATATCAAAATTAACAAAGAAGAATTGCAGACACTACAATCCAATCTTGTTAAATCTCATGCCTGTGGAAGTGGAGCACAAGTTCCTCCAAGCCTTGTCAAAATAATATTACTACTCAAAATTAAGAGCTTGTCTCTTGGCCATTCTGCGATAAGCCTGCCAATCTTGCAACGTTTGGTAGATATGTTTAATCACGATATTTTACCCCTTATTTTTGAGATGGGTTCGCTAGGTGCTTCCGGTGATCTAGCTCCCTTAGCACATTTGAGCCTACCCCTGATAGGAGAAGGAGAAGTTTTTTACCAAGGACAGGTCTGTAAATCATCAGAAGTGCTCGATCAATTGGGTTGGCCGGTGCTTAAATTACAAGCCAAAGAAGGGTTGGCCTTGCTAAACGGCACTCAGTTTTCAACGGCTTACGGAGTATGGGCTACCATCAAAGCAAAAAAATTATCCAAGTGGGCGGATCTTATCGCTGCTATGTCGATGGATGCATTTGCCTGTGTTAGTTCACCATTCGACGAGCGTTTGCATCAAATTAGACCACATGCAGGTCAGATTAGGACAGCGCACAATATTCGTCAGCTGCTTCAGGGGTCTGCTTTGTCAGCCCTGCCCAAACACACTGTACAAGACCCTTATGCCTTTCGATGTGTGCCACAAGTACACGGAGCTAGTAAAGATGCCTTGTCCTATGTGCTTCAAGTCATCGAAACTGAAATAAATAGCGTAACCGATAATCCGAACATATTCAAAGATTCTGACGCAATTTTGTCAGGAGGGAATTTTCATGCTCAGCCAGTAGCCTTAGCCTTAGATTTTTTGGCCATTGCATTGGCAGAATTAGGGTCAATATCTGAACGCCGTTTGTATCAACTCATCAGCGGTCAACGCGACTTACCACCTTTTCTTACACCGATGTCTGGTTTGCATTCGGGACTGATGATTACGCAGTATACAGCGGCATCTATTGCTAGTCAGAACAAACAATTGTGTACGCCCGCTTCAGTCGATTCTATTGTATCTTGCAATGGCCAAGAAGACCATGTAAGTATGGCCGCTAATGCAGGGACCAAATTGTATAAAGTAGTCGAAAATGTAGAACGTTTGTTATCAATCGAATTATTAGCAGCGGCACAGGCACTTTCGTTCAGAACCGAGAAGTCTTCCAACATTATTGAAAAAGTCGTACAAGATTTTAGACAGGTCGTACCCGTGATGAAATCCGATCGAATTTTCGGAGAAGATATGTCGAAGGCCTTGGGTTTTGTGCAACAGTATAAGGTCCACGAATTATTCTAGTCACCATCGTCCACTAAATCAATATAAGTAATGCTAATGCACAGTGCCGCCGGCATATCTGTTTTGGTTTGTACCATCTGATTCTGCGCAGCAGCATAAGCTACTTTTACATTTTCTACGTCGTTTTGGATGGCATCGTGCAAGCTATTTGCTTGCAAATTAGCCAAGCTTGATAGCGCCAAGTCGTACTGATTAAGAATCGCAAGGTGTAAATCCTCATTTCCCTTTTGAGCACCACTCGCCTTCAAATAGTTATCCAAACCCGTGCTATCTCCAGGGCTTGCGTTGCCCATAAATACTTTTTTGCATGCTTCCACAGCAGCGACAGCCAAATTTAATGAATTGCGACTGTAATAAGCTTCCACATTTTGAGGTAATAAGGGTAAATAGCCCGTTTTGGCACTTATTGGTATCCCCAATTTATTATTTTTAATCAATTCATAGGCCTTATTCAATTGGTTAACCAAATTACTAAGGGGCTTTCCATTAGCAATGCCATCGGTACTTGTAAATTCAAATAAGTAATTAGCACCGTCGGTTTTCCAGGCATCATGCACGCTCGTCGCTTTAGAGCTAATTAAATTGCATACATCCAATAAGTATTGTTTACGATTTGCCGAATTAGCATCCGTACTAAACAAATTCAAAACAGCGGAGGTAGAGGTATCAGTGCCGTACAATAAATAATCTAGCGCCGGAAAACCCCTTGTATAGGAGTAGCTTTCATTGTTCAAATCATACAGCCCACTGTTTATTGCTTCATCCAGGCGCGTAACAAAAACGGGAAAATTATTCATAAAACTGCGCAATTGTTCGGTTTCTGCAGGACCAAATTCAAATATAGCAGTTTCTTGCCATTGAAGCCATGCTGTTTGAAAGGCCGAACGTACGCCTACCAAAGTCGTGGTGTTAGGGGTGTTGCAAAAAGAAATCGCGGCAGTGTTTAGTGTTGTTGCATCTTGAGCAAAGGATGCATAAGAAGGGGCAATTATATTGGTTCCTATGTTTTCCAAAAGACTCAGTTGATCGAATTCACTAGCACAATTATTACTGATAGGAGGCTCGCAACTACAAAATATTAAGCCAATAAAAAATAAGGACAGAGATTTGAGATACATGACTTATTTGTATTTATACTAAAAATAGTTTTCCGTGTATAGCAAAAATACACGGAAAACTTTAAACATTCAATTTTACTAAAGACTATCTTTGTAGGGAGCTAAAGCACTTAAATATCCTACAAGTGCAGTTTTTGCAGTATCTAGTTTTGCAGATGTGGTTGAGTACAAATTAGCCTGCAAAGGGTCTGCGCTACCAAAAGCATCTTCCAAAATTTGATTAACCTGTGCTGCAGAGATTGAACCCGTACCATAGCCATATTTTAAAGACATTACAAAAGCATAAGCTTCAGATAATTCATGATGTGCTTTGCCAATATCCGAACCCAAATTTTCGAGCGCCTTATTAATATAGTATATTCCCGCACCGGCAACCGCTAGTTCCCA
>CAJQQM010000181.1 GCA_905480485.1 uncultured Aureispira sp. | reverse complement strand
TATAGCTTCGGAATGTGGCAGTTCAATTATTCAAGGAACAAGTCCTGAGGAAATATGGCTGCGGACCACGATACCGGACTCTACAGGTGGCGTAATTATACAGTTTGAAAATCATGGAGAATGTACGGGTTTTGCCTGTTTCACGAATGTTTCGTATGCTTGGTATACTAGTTCGAATGGTTTGTGTTCTGGTTTAGAATATCGGGGATGTGGTGCCGTTAGTTGTCTGTTTGGTTGCAACGATGGCGAGATAAAAGTTGACGGCCGGGCTAATGAAGACGTATGGGTTCGGATTTGGGAAGAAGATGACCAAGGATTTCATATAGAAATTAATCAAATACGCCCGACTGCCCCCGCCGACAAGTGTTATACAGCTATGCCCTTGTCTGATCGCGGATGTAATTATCAGGCGACGTCGCCTAGTTCGGGTACTTATGCCGAACCTGATTTGAGTACTTGGACCGACTTAGCGCATCCCGATTTGAATCCGAATGGCTGCGCCTCTTGTATTTGCCAAGATGGCGACAACAATGCTGCCACAAACACGGTATGGTCTTCTAACGAAAATCTAGTTTGGTATACCTTTACGCAGGCCTCCACCGGACCTTTCGATATTACAGTTCAAAATATGTCATGTCTTGGCGGTGCTAATACAGCACAATTAGGCGTTTTTACAAATTCCGGTACGGCACAGAGTCCTAGCTGCGACTTATCTACCGAAACGGGTATGGGATGTTCGGTGGGTGTTGGAACGGTTACCCTTAATTTGGGGACATTGCCTGCCGGAGAGTATATATTGGTGGTTGACGGCAATGCAGGGGCAGAATGCGAGTGGACATTCCAATCAAACACCTTACTTGCGCTTATTTTATACGATTTTAAAGCAGTATACGACCCTGTATTCGAATCGGTTGAAATCGAACTTGAATTGATGACGGATGCAGACCGAGAAGGTGTTTTCTTGCAACGATCGATTAATGGGATTGATTTTGTAGATGTCGAATTTATTCCGTCGGGCTATAATCAGGCCGAGGGGGAAGCATTACACTATTATGCTATCAGCGATCGTCAATATCCTTATGTACAAACGCTGTACTATCGTCTGAAAGAACAAACATTCGATGATCAAATAGAATATTCTAACATTAGGGCGGTACAGTTACCTTCATCTTCGATTCGTACTTCTGTGCTACAAGATGTACATCCTAATCCTGCCGAAGATCAACTTTTCATACCCTTTTATATACATTCAGAAACGGAGGTTATTTCGGCGGACATATACGATATTCAAGGCCGCTTGGTCATGCAGCTTGTACAAAATCAACAATTTTCTGTGGGCAAACAACGTCTAGAAATAGAAGTAGGGAATTTGCCAAGAGGGGTTTATACCCTGCGATTTACAGCGGAGGATGCTGTTTCGATACGTAAATTTGTATTGCATTAAAAAAGCCTTTAAATAGATATAATGGGCTTAGGGGCCTTTTCAAAAGAGTACTATGATATCGCGTAGTACTCTTTTTTTTTGCCTTTCAAAAGAAGTGCTTTCTATCGATGGCAAAAATACATAAACGTAGCTGCATATTGCAACTAAAAAGCACGGTTTTTTGTCCGTCTAAGTTAGTTCAACGTTTAATGTTTCAATTTTTAATTTGAATTCAATGTTTCAATTATTATAATTCAAGGGCTAAATTGACTAGGTTTGTATTCTCATTCATTGATTTGCCTGTTTAATTAGATTTGAGAATTCATCTTGGATTTGTACTTTATAGGAACAAAAAAACAAGATAACTTTGAAATCTATTAAAAAGACCTGCCTTATTCCTACAAACCTAAACAACCTCATTACCGCCTTATCTTCCTCTCCAAAAACCAAGTTTTCTAAATTAATTCAGACCCTGAGGTTCAAAATAGATGATTTTGAGTCCTATGCCAATTGGTCAAGAAAAGGTTATGTACGCAATTGTATTGTTGAAAATGAACATTTTGAACTAATTTTGATTTGTTGGTCAGCCGGCCAAAAAACCCCTATTCACGACCATGGAGGCGAAGAGTGTTGGGTAAAAGTTATTGATGGTAAACTAAAGGAAACCATTTACCGAAATGATGAAAACGATGAACTAGTAGCTATTTCTACTTCTGTCAAACAAATTAATCAAGTTTCATACATGAAAGATTTTATGGGCTTTCATCGATTAGAAAATAATTCTAACAACCGAAGTATGTCGCTTCATCTATATGCCAAGCCAATCCTTAAATGCAACGTTTTTGATGAAAAATTAAAGACTTTTGTATGTAAGGATATGATTTACCACACTATTCCATCATATTAAACCAAAAAATGTCAACTATCAAAAAAGATTTAGCGCTATTCAATGAGCTCGCAGAAGTTCTAATTAACGATGAACAACACAATCCCGTTGCCAAAAGAATTGAATCGAGTCAATTATTTGACAGCATTGATTTATCTCTCAGCGAGGAAGCTATGATTGATGAAGACTTCAAATCTGTATTAAGTGAAATACTTTTGGCGACTCCCAAAACAGCCACTAATTTATTTTTTAATCAACTTTTTGGTGGTAGACAATCAAAGGCCGTTTTAGGAGATTTACTAGCAGTTTTGTTGAACAATAGTATGTATACCTACAAGGTTGCCGGCCCACAAGTCGGAATAGAACAAGAAATCATCAAAAAATCCTGCCAACTAATTGGGTACGGCCCAAAAAGTAATGGAACCTTCCCGACGGGGGGGTCTATGAGTAATTATATGGCATTGGTTATGGGGCGTGATGCCAAAGATCAAGATTGCCGTTCAAAAGGAATGACCAAACCATTAATTATTTACACTTCGGTGGAGTCGCATTATTCGAACGCCAAAAATGCCAGTTTTGCCGGTATTGGAAGAGATAATATTCGTTTTATTGATGCCGACGATGAAGGAAAAATGATTCCTGAGCAATTAGAAGCTCAAATAGTTGAAGATATTTTGAATGGAGGAATTCCTACCTATGTAAACGCAACAGCAGGAACCACTGTTTTGGGGGCTTTTGACCCTATTGACAAAATTGCTGACATTACCGAAAAGTATAATTTATGGTTGCATGTAGACGGTGCCTATTGTGGGAGTGTGTTGTTTAGCAAAAAATACAAACACCATCTAAAAGGGGTAGAACGCTCTAATTCATTTAGTTATAATGCCCACAAAATGCTAGGAACGCCCTTAACCTGTTCTATTATATTAGTACGAGACAAACAGCATTTGCACAATTCGTTCAACAACGACGCAAGTTATTTGTACCAAACCGATGGCGACGATTTTAATTTAGGCAAAACCTCTTTTCAATGTGGAAGAAGAAACGACGCCCTTAAGTTTTGGACGCTTTGGAAATCGGTAGGTTCTAAAGGCTTGGAGCAAATTATCGATCAACAATTTGATTTAGCAAATGTTGCACTAGACTACATCAGAAACAACCCGGATTACACATTATACAGTTTTGACAATTCTATAGGGGTGTGTTTTAATTACAAAAATGTTGATCCCAAAGCCCTTTGTACAGCTTTGTATGAACAAAAAGAAACAGTCGTTGGCTTTGGTTCATTCAAAAAAGATACCTTTGTACGATTCGTAACAATTAATGCCACTAATAGCCCAAAGGATATCTTAAATTTCTTTAAGGTGTTGGAGGCTTTTGTAGAAAAAAATCCAAACCTATTGAAAGTGACCGAATTAAGTCTTTAGAAATAGCTTAATCTAATAGTTTCTGTTAAGTCCCGATTTTTTTAAAGAAGAAGTAATTCCTGTCTTGTAAAGCAACTGCTAAGCAAGTGTTTTGTGCACAGACAAATGATGCTACTCTGCTTTGCTTGGGAAATTAAATTGTTGCTATTAGCTTAACTACCTACATCAAATACCTATTTTGTTGCTTGTCCAAGCGCTGATGTATCTGTTTGTTTTATTCATCAGGCGTATCTATCTACCTGCCTTAAATTTCAAAATCAGGTCTCTTATTCTTGTAGAGTCGTTTTGGAGAGACAGCAAGCTGTTTTTGCCCTGCGCTCAAACAGTATTTTATGCATAGTCATTAGTATAAATTAGAAGAATTCTTTTTTTTGTACTATTTTAAGTTTTTTCGGTTTCAGAATATGATCATTTATTATGCCTAAGCTGCAATTATATTACCGCCAAAACAGTCTCAAAAAGGTTTTTGAAATCGATCTAAATGATCAAACGCTCCTAGTGTCGAAAGGGCCTAACCATTTGTCTTTAGTAACCAAAGAAACTACATTTGAGTCCAAAACAATCGCTAGGCAGTCCTCTCGGGCAATTATTTCAACGCAGCTTCAAGGAGGGTTTCTAGATGTAGCTGACTATTATCTAAAGAATGATTTTGATCCGAATCAATTAAACCATCTTTTGAATCAAAATGCTTTTGAAAAGGCACAGGAATGGATGCTTAAATTGGAAGAATGGGTTGATGATGCCTTAGAGGAATATTACCTAACGGTTTTATTACAACAGCAAAAAGTAGCTCAGGCAGAACGTTATATCTTTACAAAAATCAAGCAAAACAGAGATTATGAAGTGCAAATTCGGCAAATCAAACACTTAAGTAGCTTTAATCCAATCATGGCTCGATTACTCATCGGCAATATACCCTTTCTTCCGCCCAAGATAGATCCTTTGAATTACCTAATTGATTATGCCAAAGCACAGTCAAGAATGGGCGTGATACAGCAACTCGAACAGCGTCTAGCCCTTTTGTCGAATCCACAGCGCTTGGTTTATTTGGTGTACTTACTAGACAAAATTCATGAAACAGAATCGTATCAGCTACAACTACTAGAACAAGCTTGTCATTTGTTGCCGCTTTGTGCTATTTCATCCAATCAACAAGCTGTTTATATTTCATTGCTCCAAAAGGCTGCTACAATTTTAAAAAGTTCTGAACATCTTTCCTTCTTGGCCAATTTATAAATAAAGAATTACAACAGCTTCTACCCTTCATTAATACAGTGTTTTATCAAAATTAGGCTTTTTTATATGAAATAAAATACCTATATTAAAGGCCTAAAATACTGGATTATGAAAAAGGAAATAGATATGATGGCCGTTTTGGAAATGAAAAGGCCCGAATACAAAAAAATGTTTAAGAAGAAGGCCCTGTGGAAAAGGGCAGCAGGGATTATTGTGTTAGTGGATTATAAGTTGGATGGTAAAAAGACGTCATTGGCTATTCCCTACAAAAAGAAGCCCTTGATGCTCCAAGAACTCAAGAAAATAAAAGGGGAAAAACTGCATTTACTCAAAAAGACTGGGCTTTGTAGTTTCGAATTGAATAAAAAAGAGGGTGGAGGCTTATTGGCTAAAATAGAATTGATCAAAGGCGGTATATCGGCAGCCTTGTTGCATTCCAAAATGCTACCACTGTTTGGTGCAGTAGATATCGATATAGAAGTCGTCGGATTAGAGGCTGTCCTGACAGAGGGTATTGAAGACAATCAGGAAGCAAGCGAACAGCGGCTATCCGAATCTGCGCAACAAAAAGTATTGCTCAAATCAACCAATCGATCTTTTTTGTACATACGAGACTTGGTACTCCCTAATTTCAAAAAGGGCCGCCTTGATTCTGAAGATTTGTTAGAAATTGATCGGCACGAAGCTATTTTTAAGCAATTTAAAGACAGTATTTCGGAGCAAGAAGAAAATCCTACAGCCTTAAAGCTACAACAAGCTATTCAAAAATTAGCACCACAATTGACTAAAATTCGAACAGCACTAGATGGTTCGAATCCTCAACTTGCACATGAATTGATGCAAAAAAAACTACAGGATTTAGCTAAAACTGTAGAGAAGAAAACCAAAAAAATCAAAAAAACAGTAGTAAAAAATCTTAGAAAGCAACAAACAAATCTACGAGATATTGATGTGCTTGAAGAGGTCTTGGAATTGATCAACGAATTTGAATTCAACCTTGAAGTCGCAGAAGCTTATATTCAAGATAAGCTTAGAAAAATGGCGGATAAGATTCTTTTAAAATTGAAGCCGCAGCTCGGTGAATTATTAAATAAGGTTGTGGCTACTTCGCCCCAAAAAATTAGTGAAACCGCCGATAATGAACGATTAAAGTTACGGTATGCTGCTATCGATGATCGTGTACAAGAAATGAAGTTACGTATCGAGGATTTATTAGAACAAGTGGCAGCCGAAGAAAACAACAAACCGCAAGAAGCTGCTTTGCCCGAAGGAGACGATTTTTTAAATAACCTAAGCTAAACCTACATGCCGACTACAAATACACATCATCAGCTAAAGCAGTTGCGAAAAGAACTCAAGCGCCTTAGGCTTGAAGTAAAAAAGACGCATAAAAAAAGCAACAGCGATAACAAAAAAATGGGCAAGCTTTTGCTCAAAGATATCAAGTCACTTATTCGTGCCATCAACCA
>CAJQQM010000180.1 GCA_905480485.1 uncultured Aureispira sp. | reverse complement strand
CGCTTTGCGGTTCGCTCGCTTGAATGTCCTCTAGGACATTCACCCTACGGGATCGGATTGATTAAACCAAGGATTAACGGCCGCTTTGCGGTTCGCTCGCTTGAATGTCCTCTAGGACATTCACCCTACGGGATCGCGAGCTCATCAATAAAAAGGCTTGTCTGAAAAGGGGGGCTACCTGAATAAGTTTTTATGTTTCATGTATGGTATAGTCTAGAACAGTACATTAATACAAATACTTGTTGATCGCAAAAGCATATTATTGCGAGTATTTATATATATTGAGTTATATGTGCAAAATACAGTAATTATGAAATATCTTACTTTACCTATCTTAATATTCTTGCCCTTGTTGTTGGCAGCCCAAATCGACTACAGTATTCATTTGTCTCATGGGCCCATCTTGTTATCGAAATCTTTAGAGCAACAATGGCAGGCGGTTTTAAAAGATTCTAGCTCACAATATAATAGTAATCGATACCTGCTAGTGCAATTACAAACTATACCAAATCGTACTGAAAAGCTGCAGCTTAAGGAGTCGGGTATAGAATTGCTGCATTATATTCCGCATTTTGCATGGGTCGCTAAATTTTCCAATCAGGTCCGTCTCTCGGATCTAAAAATAGCTCAGGTGCGTGCGATTTCAAGCGTGAAGTCCGATTGGAAAATACCCTATTCGATGCGTCAAGGGTATATTCCCCCGCATGCAGGAACTGTCGACAAACTTTCTGTTAAACTGTTGTTTTGGAAAGATAATACCGATACGGATTATGCGTCTTTGTGCCTGTCACTGGGTTTGGATGTCGAAACATATCAAGCAACTTGGTCGTGGGTATTGGTTAATACGACCTGGAATCAACTGAAAAAAATAGCGGAGCATCCCTTGGTTCAATACTTGGAATGGCCCGAAAAAGCAACCGAAACGGAGAACTTGAATGAATTAACTCTTATTCAGAGCAATTATATAGCAGACAATCCAGCACAAGGGCTATATTTTAATGGTCAAGGAGTAGCAATTGCGGTCAACGAAAGTGGTGCATTTGATTCGACACAGTCAGCAAACCTCAAGGGGCGTCTTGACAGAACATTCGAAACAGGCAACAATGACGGACACAAAACGAGCGTAGGAATGCGGATGGCAAGTGCGGGGAATCTTGATCCTCTATCTCGCGGAACTGCTTTTGGTGCAAATTTACATTCGGGAGGTATTGATTTTGCGAATGCAGCTAGCAGTGGTATATCGATCGTCAACAATTCGTTTGGCTATGGATGCATTGGCGCCGCAACAACTGCTACCTATAATTCGGGAGCTGCTACCAACGATAATTTGGTTCGCAGCAACCCTTCCTTTATGATTACATATTCCTGCGGAAATCAGGGAAATACCGATTGTGGTTATGGGGCCGGCGCTGCAGGAGGCGGCTGGGGCAATATAACAGGGTTGACCAAATCTGCAAAAAATATTTTTGCCGTCGGGTCTTTGACAACAAGCGGTGATTTGGCAGGATTTAGTAGTAAAGGACCTGCTTGGGATGGCCGTATTTTGCCAGATATTTGTGCCGCAGGGCCAGGTGGCACCTCTCATGCTTCTCCGAATTTAGCAGGTGTTTATGCTCAATTAGTACAAGCTTATCAAGTACACAATGCTGGTCAAATACCAAATTCAGGTCTGATAAAAGCTATTCTGATGAACACCGCAGATGACATGTTAAACCCTGGTCCGGATTTTAAATCAGGCTACGGCAAAATTAATGCCCGGAAAGCTTACAACTGTATTGCTCAGAATCATTTTTTGTCGGGCAGCGTTGGACAAGGGGGTAATAATGCACATACATTGTCGGTTCCGTCGGGGGTTCAAGAAATCCGTGCGATGGTCTATTGGACCGATTACGAAGCCACGGCAGGCATACCCGGAAGGGCACTGGTTAATGACTTAGATTTCAGGGTCTTAGACCCCTCTAATGTACAATGGCAGCCCTGGGTCTTGAACCCTACTCCTGATTCTGCATCTTTAGAATTGTGGGCAGTCCGCGCTACTGATACGCTCAATAATGTAGAACAAGTGACTTTGACGAATCCTCTTGCTGGTACTTATTCCCTATTAGTCGATGGGTCTATGGTTCCGCAAGGTCCACAGGAATATTTTGTAGTTTACGAATTTATATACGACGAACTCATCGTAACCTATCCGAACGGTGCTGAAAAGCTAGTTCCGAATACCACCGAACGCCTACGTTGGGAAAGTCAAGGGGATAGCAACATAAGTTCAAGTTTTGATATTGCGTATTCTTTAGACAATGGACTAAATTGGACCACTATCGCTAACGGACTTAGTTCAGATAGCCGCTATTATGATTGGATGGTACCGGATACTTTTAGTCAGCAGGCTTTGATTCGTGTAGAACGTGGTGCTATCAGTGCTTCGACCGATACAAGTTTTAGTATTTTAGGGCAGGTTCAAAACCTTCATCTTGTGTGGACTTGCGCCGATTCAAGTTTGATTGCCTGGGATGCAATGCCCAATGTTGATGGGTACATCCTGTATAAATTGGGCAACACCTACATGGATTCGATTCAGTTTTTGTCGACAAATCAAGCGATTGTATCCAATTTGTCCTTGACCGAATCAGAATATTTGGCTGTAGCCTCTGTTCGTCAGGGCGTAGTTGGTAGACGCAGTATGGCTATTGAACGCGACTTTAATGCCATCAATTGTACCCCTTTTGATTTGGGTATTTTGTCCATTCTGCAGCCGGCTGCTTTTGTTATGCCCGATTGTGCCACAGGTTCAACCTTATCTTTAGAAATTGCTGTCCGCAACTGGGGTACCTCCGTGTTAAATTACATTCCTATCGGATATCGACTCAATGGTGGTGCCGTTGTATTAGATACCGTCTTTACAACCGTTGCATCTGGCAATCAATTAGCTTTAAGCTTTTCGAGTCCTTTGGTTTTGACCACAGGCAATCATTTTTTGGAAGTATGGACACATTTTGCCAACGATGCTAATTGGGGCAACGATACCCTTCGTGAAAATTTGATAATTTATGGCGGTGCTAATGCTACTCTGCCCCTTGTACAGTCATTTGATGGTTTTGCTGCCTGCAATACCGCTTGGGGCTGTGCCTCTATTAGTTGTTCTTTGTCAGATGGTTGGTACAATGTGATGAATACACAAGGCGATAGTATTGATTGGCGCACCGACGCGAATGGGACGGGTAGTGGAGGTACAGGCCCTAGTGCTGACCATACGAGTGGCTTTGGTAATTACCTTTATTTAGAAGGGTCTGGTAATAATGGTGCGGGCTGTCAGCACAAATTAGCTGTTTTGCATTCGCCTTGTATCGACCTAACCAATGCCCTACAGCCCGAACTCTATTTTTGGTATCATGCCAACGGTGGTAGCATCGGGTCCTTACATGTCGATGTAATTTCTGATGGGATTTTGTACGAAAATGTGCTTCCTTTTGTAGACGGTCCTCAAGGCAATCAATGGGATTCGCTTGGGCTCGATTTGAGTCCTTATGTAGGTGGTTTTGTAAGCCTTGTATTCAGAGGCTACACCGGCGGGGGCTATCAATCCGATTTGGCTATAGATGATATTTATATAGTTGATAACGCCATAACAGCTGTTGCCGCTACAGCGTCAAGTTTGGATGCCATACTGAAACTATACCCTAATCCAGCGTCCAAACAACTACATATTGAAATGAACGATGTGCAACCTCATCAAGAAAGGTCTATTCGTATATACGATATGCAGGGGCGTCTCTTAGATGTTAGGGCCCTTGACCCACTCACTACTGCGACAACAGTAGATGTTAGTTCCTATAATCAGGGTGCCTATATGATTGTTGTGTCCGATAAGAACGGGGTGCTAGGGTCAAGCAAATTTATTAAAGAATAAAGTATATTGGATGTAAATTAGACCTAAAAGAGAATCGCTTAGTGCTTAGTTGCTTGCTGATTTAATCGGTAGGCTATTTGAGCTTTTTCTAAAAGTTTGAGCGCTTCGTTTCGGTTGCCAAAGCCTGCTGATTTTATTTTGCCGGGGCCTTTGTAATTTTCAAACCACAATTCTATAATTTGAGGGATGCCAAAGTGATTTGCAACGAGTTCTTTAAGTGTGCTAACAGCTGAAAAAGGGGCACCTGCAGCAATTGCTATAAGTTTGTCATCTTGTTCGTTATGATCTAGAAGGCGTAAAACACCTATAATTTTACATCTTAATAAGGTCCCCCTTTGTACCGGCGGACCTAAAACCAAGATATCGAGAGGGTCGCCGTCTCCACCGGCTTCTTTGGGCAACAATGTTTTAGGAATCATACCATAATTGCCTGGATAACCAATATAATTAATTTTTCTGGGTTGATTATCGACTAGTTCCCACTCTAATTGTCCGGTCGATTTATTGAGTTCCCATTTGTCGATAGTCCCTGCGGGTATCTCAATTAGGGCTTGTACTACTGCACTGTCTGTCAAAGGTTCAAGTAGAAGCGATTGATTGTTATTTGTTACGGCTTGTTGCTTTGTTGAGGTAGCCAAGGCTGTTTCGGGTGCGGGACTTTGGCAGGCATTGAATAGCAAGGGCAACGAAATTAGTTGTAGTATATTTTTTAATCTTGTTATCATATTGATAAAGATGTTTATTTGGTTCAAGAAATGATTTTTCAATTCGTTCATTGATTCTGCCATCTATTGTTGAATTTAATAAAGCTAAGTCTGTTTGAACAAGTTCTAGTTTTTGACAGCGTCAGCTTATTCTCGCTTTTTAGTAATAGATTGTGCGCATCATTTTTTGCAGCTGCCACCACAACGATTTTTAGCCCACGTACCATACCATTAAATTATAGAATTGTTGATTTGAAGTTGTGGCCTTATAGTCCTAAAACCATTTGTGCACTCGAATCCGCCTCCATGAACAACTGTTCGATTTCGTGTTGTACTTCAAGGGCTTTTGAGGCTTGATTTAGTGCACGGAGGGCACGCATTTTACCTACGAGCGATTGACTGCGCTTAGGCATGCGTAATAAAGCCTTATCAAACTGTGCACAGGCTTCTGCAAATTGTTTGTTTTCTAACAGCCAAAGGCCATATTGTTCAAATGACGGGAGGATAATTTTAGGAGGTCCCGTCGGATAATTTGTTTTATTTTCAAGTATTATAGCCTGCTTTAGATAGGATTGAAAGGCTTGGATTTGCTGCTGCTGCAAGGCTTTGTAGCCTTTCATCTGAAGCAGCATAACTTTGGCCGTGTTAATGGAGTTTTCGGTGGGGGCATAGCGACTATTACCTGCTGCACACATAGCTGCGCCTGTTTTTTGTAGGTTAAGCGAGTCAGAATAAATTTGTGAGGAAAGCCATTCAATTTCTTTTTCTATTGTAGTCTTGTTTTGGTTCTGAAAAGCAATTTGTGTCCGCAAAAAACTTCGAACCGCTTTGGCAACGACACCGATATCATCTACTTTGATATTTAGGTCAAGTAGGGTAGTGCTATCTAGCTTTTCAGTTGACGCTAGTTGCCGGCTTTGCATCGCTAATAAATAGCCTCTAGCCCCTTTTGTAGGGTCTTTAGGGACATACTCTAGCATATCTTGCAGTACTTTTTCGGCCGCTCGATATTGGCCCTGTTGCAAAAGTCCGTAATGCATCCAAGCCAAAGAGTGATAGCCTCTAGCACCATCTTTTAAGTCTTGTTGTTGCATGCGTTTTACACTTGCGTCAAAGGATGCTTGATTGGAACGAACCACTGCATTCCATTCGCCCAAAGCTAGGTATATGTGGGAGGGCATGTGCAAAGCATGTGCTGCATTCGGGGCCACTTTGGCATAGGCGTCGGCTGCATCCACTGCGTCTTTGGCCGAAGTTGGCCCATCGAGGGCATGTATTTTGTAATGCAATGCACCAGGGTGCAAGGGGTTGACGGCGATTATTTTATCACATATATTAGCGGCTAAACGTAAGTCTTGGCTTGCGTCGCCGTATATGTCGGTAGACCAAATAAGAGATAGGGCATAAAATGCGGCTACTTCTTGATGTTTTGGATATTTTTGGTGCAGGGTAGCCAAGTGTTCTTTGATGTCTAGGTTCCGCTGTTCAAATTCGCCTTCCCCATACATCAATTCAACAAGTTCCCAGACTTCTTTGTTAAAAGGGTCGCTTATCTTTGCCAATCTTTTGGCTTTATCGGCTGCAACCCGTTGAAGTATGGCAATACCTTCCTCGGTGTTCTGCAATTTCCACAAGGCTTTGTAGTGGCACATAGCGGCGCCCCAATAAGCCAAAATTTCTGTACTGTCCAACGCAATAACCGATTCAAAAGCGATCAGTGCATCATCGTACTCAAAATTGTGTAACAATAAGAGACCTTTGTCAAAATTTGCTTGTAGTTCAGGGGCTAATTGAAAGCTATGTTCTAGTTGCCCCAAAAGGGCTAGGCTGTTGGATTCGGATTGAGTGTTCGTGTCAGTTGAACTGCAAGCCCAGAGTAGTCCAAGTGCTAATAATGTTGCAAAGTAGTGCATCTTAAAATAATTATAGAATCGAGAAATAGTAAAACTCAATATACTAAATGTTTTTTAATAGACTAGCTGCTCTGATTTGTTTTAGGTTACGCTACAAATTACTTTAAAGAGGAATGAATTGGGTAAAAATAAACCCTGTTCATCAAAATAATCGGGTATTTTGGATGTTTAGGGTGCAACAAAATTTGATAAATTAAAGCAGTATTGGGCCTGATATAACTTTATTATTGATGATTCAGATGGAATCTAAAGTTGAAATGGCAAGGTTTTACGCTAATTCTAGCCATCTCCAACGCTCAATATCCTAAGGGCAACCAAGAGGAGCAATCTACAGGGTAAATTATCTTTTTTCTTTTTTAATTCACTGCTGCTGTGTTACCAAATACTACAAAAGATCGTTAAACCAATGGATAATTAATTTTGTTTTTGATGCAAATATCATCCGTCAATTGCGGTATTAAAGGGCCTTTGATCTAAATCAGAAACAGCATTTTTGGGGCTAGTATTGTGTTATTTTTATTAAAATTTAGCGCTATCTATCACCTAATCCTGCATAGCATGTGAGGCCCAAGAAGCGGTGTACCATTAATAGGGCCCTGTATCGGATTTTGGTAGCTACTGTCAATTTGAGGGGCATTAGGAAGACTAATTTTAAATCTTTGTAGAACAAAAGAATAGTTTCGCCAGTTACTTTTTGGGCCAATAGATGTGGGTATACCAATTGCTCCCCAAAATAGGCCCTACCCTAAATAATTATTAAATACTTTTATTGACCCTTGCAAAGCGTTGCGGAGACATCAACTAATGCTGTTACTATCGTATGCCAAGTCGAGATAAATTTAGTATTAAAATAGAAATTTGATACCCGTTAGATGATTTGTTGGCCCTCGGCTTAGTAGTCTGCTAACCAATTGTCTTCGCTAAAGACACACAAGCATTGTTTATCAAGTACATGGACTCGATTTTTTGAGTTCTTAATTGTATTTTTCAAAATACTGAAGCAGTAGTTCTTTTGTTTCATTTTCAATGGCTGGAAACCGTTCTTTCCATTTATTTAAATTCAAAACTCTATTGCCTAAGCTGCTGTAAAAAGAATGCGGTAATATGGATTTGACCAGTTTTTTGAATGGGTTTTGGTTACTTCTTAGTTGGTTGAGGTAAGCGCCAAGTTTTTGCGAACGTGGTTGTACCGTCGGATTATGTACTTTCGTGCTTATTTTAACGGAAGCTAAATCTAGCCATTTTAAGATATCGTTGCACACTTGCTGAGGGTTTGCTTTTAAATCCTCAAATAGGTATATTTTTAGTTGATTTGAAGGGAAATATTTTAGGATAGTTTCTAGCTGTGCTGCATACAATCCGTGTTTGATAAAATGCCGATACATAATATCGTCGTATTGTTTTGAGGATAGAATCTCTTAACTCAGAAAAAGACCGTTGCATCCATCCGTCTTTGATTGCCATTGTATAGGCAGAATACGCCCGACTAACTGGTTCTCGCAATATAAATACAAGTTTTATACTTGGGTACGGTCCGGTCTGTTTTTGAGGTACCGCTGATTTTTATATTAGTATATTTAGTATCTCTTCGTTGTCTATAAGGTATTTATTGGTCTTCTAAACATGATAACATAGCTTCAAAATGGTCTGAATAAATTCAAAAAAAGAATGCTACCTGAAATTTATCAAGTGGCATTCCCCTGCTGTATCAATAAGGACATTCCCATTAAAGTAACCGTTAAAGCGTGATTTACTTTTGTTGCGGCTAGTTAGCTTCGCATGCACCCTTAACGCCCTTACAACTTGGACAAAATGTGTAGATGGTAACCAACTGTTGCCCTTTTTTGGATGCTTCCATTAATTTTTTTTGAACCTGTTCTATTTGTTTTATGGTCAAATTAGCTTCTTTGAAGTGCTTGTCTAGGTAAGACATAACAGCCTTTTTCATGGCAGTTTTTCCGACATCTCCTTGAGCTTTTACCAATTTAAGATTGCTTGCTTGGCCCCTCATTTTATTTTCTTTGCTATATCCCTTGTGTTCTTTCAAAGCCTTGTGCACACTTTGACAGATTATGCATTTTCCAATAAAAAATTTGTCCATCTTAGATACTTCTAAGGCCAATTCTGTCGTGATGTTATCGTGTTTTAAGCCTTCTGAAATTGCATTTTGTAGAACAATATCAATTCCTATCGGTTTGTTGGTTTTGTACTGTAGGGCAGGTTGATGCGTTGAACAAGCGGCGAAGCAAATAGTAATTAGAAACAAATAGAATTTAGATCTCATGATGCTTTATTTTAGTAATTTTATAAAACGATTTAATGATAAAGTTAAAACCTGAAAGGCTGCTGTTTTTAGGATTTATCGATGGCTTGCTAATTGATTTTTTTTGTGACGCTTGACAACACTATACGTTGAACAGTTGCTTGCTTTTTGGAACAGCAAACCGATGAACAGCTGTTTGTGCGTCTCAAGATGCTTCTTTTGTGAATATACAAACCTTTTCAAAAAAGTGTTATCAAGCCATTAATAATTCTTAACAGGATTCCTTCGCTGCGGTCATAGCTAGATATTTATTAGATTCAGGAAATATCATCCTTGGATTGTATCCCTATTGTCTAATTGTTGATGGGATACTAAGCTAACTTTTCAAAAAGTAGACCAAAAATAGAAAGTTGGTTCTTGAGAACGCATCAACAATTAGATAAGACTATTTTGTAGCCATAGAAACACGGTAGTAAAGGTGCTTGAAAAGGTGCATCAACGGTTTAGACGGGCATACACCGTTTACTCTTGTAAGGTTTTTAGTTCTTTGTATAAATCTTTTTTCTTTGCCTCAGCATAGATAGCAGAATTGGCTAAAGATTGTTTGAATTGCTCGACTGTGGTCGAAGAATCTATTTTAAGTTGTTTTTGATCGATAGGGAGTTATACATAGCCTTCTGAAAAATTCGGATAAGATTTTGTAAGCAACTTCTAGGCCACTGTTGTTGTAAAAGTACCACCCTTTTCCATTCAAAATTCCAAGAGAAAATTTGAGCGGGCTACCATAGTGTTGGTGAATTTCTCTTTGAAGTGTATCAATAATACTTAATTTTTTTGTTCATTCGAAATATAGCTGGATTGACTCATTGACCATTTTTCAAATATTTCATACAGCGCAATTCCAATTGTTTAGCCTGGCCTAACGTTGTGTTCTGCTGCTTCAAAAAGATAACCCTTGGAGTTAAAGTTAGTGTTTTTGATTTGTTTGGTCACCGAATCCATCTTCACAAAGTCAGCGGGTTAATTTTGCCAATACCAAATCTATAATATTTAGTGGAGTTCAATTGTTGCTTTTCAATGATTTGGAATCAATTGGTTAAGGTGCTATTTTTTTGGCTATAAAATGGGCTTAAGGCTATAACCGCGTTCAATTCGTTTATTCTTTTTGTTAGAAGCGAACTACAGAAATAGCCATACCTTGAATGGCCAACAAAAAGCCTAAAAGAAGCTGCTTTGTAGTGTTTTTTGCATAAGGGCTGCGTTCGTCAAATAGGAAGTTTTCATTTTCTATGACAAGGCCTTTTGACTAGATACTTTTTAAAAGGGTTTCTAAATAACGGTACTTTTGTTCTGATGCAACACTTATAATTATAGCCAAAGGCATTCGTTCATTGCCCAAAGGGAGTCACTGCCTTCAAACAGGTGGGTCCAAACCGGTATCAATTTGGGGACAGTTTTGTCAATCGGAGTATAACCTACGCAAGGACAAGGCCGTGATGTTTCGAAGCATCATTAGCAGCTACTGCTGTAATTTATAACATAATTGAAGGATTATTTATTGAGGTAGCAGTATCTGTAAGCACTAATTCGCCCCAATTCTTGATTCCGTAATTATCCCATGTGCTATGGGTTTACAAGACAACTAATGAGTGTCATCATATTAATCTAATAATCTTCTTTCTATAAGATTGGCAAGCTATAATTACTGTCCTAGCTATTGTTTAAATACTGGAGTAGTTGTAGTTTTTGTTTTTATATAATAAATGCCCGAACTAAAGCTTGTTAAATCAATAAGAATCACATTATTGTTAAGTTTCTTTAGGGGAATTAATGGCCGAATATTTTGACCTAAATTATTATAGATAAAAAGCTCTTCTGTTGACACAAAATCTCCTACTATTCTTAGGGTGTTTTTGGTAGGGTTGGGGTATATATATACCCTAGAATTTTCGAGCATATTTAAAGATAGTAGATTTGTATTAACCGTACTCGACGGCAAGGACTCATTAAACGAACGATCTAAAACAGTAACATAATATTGGTAATTTAGCCCATTGCTGATGGTCGAATCCTAGTAATTATTAAGGTAAATTAAAGAATCTAACTTTTGGAAGCTACTACCATTTTCTGATCGATAAACAGTATAGGATTCGTAGCTATCTAATTGATTAATATCCCAATTTAAAAAGACACTATTGTTGGTGGATGTTAAGGTTAAATTAGAGGGGGCGCTCGGTAAAATAGTATCCACCACTGTATAAAAATGACTTTGTCCCAATGTTGAGTTGCCATCGTAAATTTCATACCCCGCTGAAACAGATTTTACCCATAAATTGGGCGTGGCTACTTTTTGGTTGGCTAAATTCATTTCCGATAGGGGTAGATTCAGGTATTGTAAATAATCGACAGTAGCATCAACAAATGTTTTTAAGGGATGATCTAATTCTGCGGGTAGGTTATTGTTATCGATAGGGATAAATTTGATATGCACTTTATCATTTTTAGTTTCGTTTGGGTGCCCGGGAGGATAATAAAAAAATTTGTACCGCACAGCCCATTGGTATTCTAATCCCTCTATCATCAGACTAAATGGTTTAATCGCAGCCGTTGAATCCCTAGCAAACCACCAATAAGCACCACCTGTATTTGGATTATCGGCCAAAACATCTTGTTCGTATCGCTCAAATTGGATTACTAAGTCAAAGTCTCTGTTAATCCCTAACGGTTCAATGTTCGAAGCTGTACTGTCAAATATTATATTTATGGTAGCCCACCATTTGTCATCCAAATCATTAGCGTTTAGCTGAAAGGTCTTCCATTTTATTCTAAAATCAAGCTCCAAATTTTGCAATTGAACAGGCATGCCGCATGCTGAATAATTTCCGGGGTAATATACGCCTGCTTTTTTTACCCCACCAATAATTCCGGAAGGATAGCCATCAAAATTACTGCCCCCGTCTTGATTAATGTAATGCATTGAAAACGCTGCACCATTTAAATGTATTAGAGAGGTATCACTAGCATAGGTCATGTTCGAGCCTTCATCAAAAACTGGATTTGCAAAGGCCATATTATGATTTGGTTTGATAATAGTCATAAAACTACTAACGGTATCTATTTGAGCACGCAAGTGGTGCGCTGCTAGAACGAAGAAAACAAATAGTAAAAGAACTTTCATGATTTTTATAAATTTATAAAGGATGAGCCATCTATAATAACTGATTCTATTTTAGGAATATGTACGATCAAAAGGCCCAATTGTTACGGGTTGATTGGGTTTAAATTATGACCAAAAATAAGGTTGTCGGATGTATATTTTGATCGGGCCATTAAAATTCGTTAGCCTTAATGTTTAATAATTTTTCCGGTGTCGATACAATGATTAACTTGCCAAAGTTCGTAAAAATAGAATCCGCTTGATAGATGATTTGTATTGAGTGTTGTAGAGTGATTAAAAGATTTTTTTAGGATTTGCCTAGAAATGTTGTCGTACAGAACAATAGTTGTTGGGGTATCGCCCAAACAGGATATTGTTAATTGTTCCTTGAAAGGATTAGGATAAATTTTGTAAAATTCCTGAGCTTTAACTTCACTCAAACTTGTAGTCGTACTACAAAATCCATCAAAAAAGTCGCCGATTAGGGTGCTTTGGTGGATATCCTGATTGGTATGGCCCAAAATAGGTGTCGGGAATGCTCCACTCCAAGTATGCCCTCCATTTAATATTTTGTAAAAGGTTACTTCACTTCCGTTGGTACCGCCGCCATAATAATATTTTTCAACCGTAGAACTATCGGTCAGATCAATATTGGGCAGTATCGTAACAATGGGAGTAGTTGTACAGTTGTTGTGCTGTACCCACCACTGTATGCTGCTGTCGACCGGCGGGTAACCAAGTGGTTCTCCGTTATAATCTACGATAGTGTCCGCTGTTCCATGAAAGTGCATCAGCGGTATTGTTGCTGCCAAGGTGGAAGCATTCTGAAATGCGGTTGACATATTGCCTGAACCGACAGCAATAGCGGTTATAAGATGCTTTGAAGTGGAGGCAAATTTATAGGTAAGAATACCTCCTTGGGACATGCCCGTTACAAAGAGGCAGTTGTTGGTGGCGTAGTCTAGGCGTATGCTGTCCACTAGGTTCGACAAAAAGGTGGTGTCGGTTGCGGCTATCCATATCCTCTTACTGCCAATTTTCCTGGCATTGGGATATACCACAATAAAACCCAAGCTGTCGGCAACAGTATTAAATTGAGTCAGTGATTGTTGTAGCAATGCGTTGGAGTTTAAACCGTGCAAATTTAACACTAAAGGATAGGGGTTGTTGGCCGAATAACCGGCAGGTACATGTATTCGGTAGGTTCTGAAATTGCCCTGGTCGTAAATACTATCAAGTTGCGCATAGGTAGTATTGGAGCAAAGTAAACATATTGTTAGTACGTACAAAATAGTTTTCATATCCTAATAAGTTGAATCAATTTAAAAAAATAGTTACAAAGTTAATGTGGCCTTTAGTTTAGCTGCAAATCTTGTCTTTCTGCCAGAATGTATCGTACCCAAATGGCCGGTTAGTGGTATTGTTATCTGGACAATAAAGGTCCAACAACAAAGGAATGGCGAAGGGGGCAGCGCTGCTACCGTCAGGACTAAAACCTTCAGTATAGCTAATGTTTTGGTCAGAAAGAACCAAAAAGGTAGAATCAGCATAAAAATTCGGGCTTTGACCAGCCGTAACTAGACCTTCCTTACTGCAAGCTGTGAAAAATAAACTTAACAAGGTAGAAAGAAAAAATAAGTAGTAAATGGCTGTTGTTTTATTGGGTTGCTACAGGCTTAGACTCCAATAACTACGTATCGTTTAATCAGCCATTCAATTTTTTATTTTTTTATTTTTTATTGCTATTATTTCTTGTTATCGGGTCGATTGCTATTCAAATAATCCTTTCTATTTGGCTTTGTTTAGCCCAAAGACTCGGCCGCCTGTCCTTGTGATAATCGTCGAAACCACTCCAAGGCAGCTTCTCCTATTTTAGTTGTCTGAAGTGCTGCCCCTAAATTTTGTAAAATAGCAGTTGTTTATAAAGATAAATTAGGGTAGCTTGATGCTATAATGTCCTACCAAAGCATGTCGTTCAAAAGACAATAGCCACAGGTGTAATTCGGTTCTGTTGGCATCAGAAAAATGAAAAATCGGGCCATCAATACCAATTTTGTGACTGTCTAGCCATTGTCCCTTTTCGTCTAATAAGAGGGCATAATAGGGAGAGGTCTCCGATTTGTTGGATAGATGGTTTTGATAGCTTTCGTAGAAAGAGTGGTTGCCAATACCCATCGAATTTTTCCAGCCCTGATTGGCTTTTTCCTCGCTCAAAACAGGAAAATCATCAGGGTTGATTCCGCCTATCACTAAAGTGGTTTTGCGCGCGGCCTTTTTGTCGAGAAAGGTCAACTGTAGTTCGTAAAGTGGCGTATCGATTGTGGCCGCTTTCACTTGGTAGATATCAACTTGTTTCAAATTATATATGCGGCCAAGTTCGGTTGTCCTCGGGTCTTTTTTGTTATAAAACCCCGGGGGGCTAAAGGTAGCAAATAAGCTTGCGTCGGACTGTAAGTCGCGCATGGTCGAAAAAGTATCGGGGTAGATAATTTCTTTGTATTTTTTTTGGCGAGCCGCTTTGAGGGGATACATGGCATCCGAAAGGTCTTTGAAACGAACCCTTATTGTATCTACAGGCTTTCTTAAAAGCGATAGGTCGACGAGTTCGTTTTGCGGGTCAACCCAATTTTCGAGGGCTACTTGATATTTGGTATACGGTAGCTTATTTTTTTGCTCAAATAATTGAGCATATGCTTCTTGCGGAAAATCGAACCATCCGTGGGCATAGGGTAGTACCCGTCCGGCTTCTTCAACGTATACAATTATTTCCCACAAATAGGCATTGAGGCAATTGCGCGCGAGGTCGACCCGAACAACATCAGCAATACTACTACTGAATTCGTCGGCATTAAATTGTACCTGATTTCGATTCCATTCTTGATTGATACAGGCAATATAGCTCAAATATTCATCCGATTGGATATGCTTGGGAATAGTCGGGATAAATTCAGACACATCTACCTGCTTCAATGTAATAGAATCCGATGCTTTAGTCAGAAAAGTAAAATCCCAACGAAAGGCTTGATGGCTAGCATCAATTTTACAGGTTTCAAATAAATTTAGGCTATAATTTTGTGACCTAAAACCAATATCTGGATTGTCGGGGTATTGGGCATCACTCAGGTTTTTGAGTTCAACAGTCATACCTTCGGTCGGTACCTGATGATGGTCTGCAGGGGCGTCAGCAGAACAAGCCCATAGGAGGCAGGCTATGAAAAATATAAATACGGAGAAAAGAGCTGCTTTCATGCCTTTCAGGTTTGTTGTTGGATAATAGAGAAGCGCAATTTATTAAAAGATGTGCATATATCTTGATTTGAGTCCGCTTTTTTGAGAAAAGTGACGTTTAGAATTTCATGAAGCAACTAACTTGTAGTAAGCTTAAGTTACATTATAAGCCAATTAATGTCATCCTACAATCAGTATGCTGTCTAGCGATGCGTACAAACGGTCGATTTATGCCAAAAGTATGTTGTGACCAGGGGGGGCTTTAAATTTTACCGTCCAAAAGTGCTTTAATCATGCTCTGTTCAGGTTCTAAAAATACGCCTTGCTTGTAGCTGAAGTGTCCATAACCTTGTTGGTCTGATTTGTAATTTACCTTAATTCCTAATTCTTTTTGGTAATAATCGCTCAGCCATTTACCAATTTCAGGCGGGCATAATGTATCATCAGATGGATGCCATATACAAATATTATCATTCTTTATTGCCCGCGGATCAAAACCCCAATCAAAACATACATCACCAGCGGTTTCATAGGTGCTACCAATACTACCTCGTATGACGGCTCTTTTTAATGTATCGGACATGATTTTATACGTCGTATTTGTTCGTGGTATTTTTATTGCCTTAAGGGGCAACCAAGGAGACAACCTGACCAACACTAGGTGCATCAAACCAAAATACCATGCCATATAAAATTTTTGGAGTGTTTTAGTATTAGGCAATGAATCCGACCCAATGGCGGATACAATTCCAATTTCTTTGCTTAGTTTCGATGGCAACAATGGTGCATTTAGTCCAAACCCTTCACAACGATTAGGGTAATAGTAGGCGGCTGCCATCGCATGTACGGTCCCTTGCGAATGCCCCATAATCATAAATTTATTAACGGCTTCTTTTTGTAAAACAGCAGCTAAATCTTCTTTTGGCCAATCTACCACTTTTCTGCCCGGCTTCATATCTGTATAACCATATCCGGGGATGCTTATGGCAATCCCTTTAATTCCTAATTCTGTACACGATTTTTGATTGAAAGCCACTTCACTCCTTGCTTCAGGCCCTGACCCATGCATACATATTAGCACCTTGGACGAATCTTGTAAATTTCCAAAAACAAAATACTCCACTTTTCTGCCTTTTTCTGTTTCGGCAAATTTGCCTCCATCGTTTTCGAGGGCTTTTACGTCAAATGGAGACGGCCCTTTTTTTAGAAGATACAATCCTTTGCTTTGAAGAAAAAGATAAATTGAAACGAATCCGAGTACAATGTATCCTACAATATAGATGACCATCATGTTAATTTTTAATTATCTGCTTCAAGTTGTTTATCGTTAAAACCGCTACAGATGCCGGGCAGACCACGCAGCGGATAAAAGCCAAACTTCTCTCCATAACAAAATTACAGATTTTGTTAGTAAATTTTTTACGAAAACTGACAAAATCTGTGATTTTGTGGGGTGAGAGAGAATGACACCCTTTTAGCCTTGCAAATGGCGAGGATGGCGATAAATACATTGTTAGATACTGCGTTATTTTTCTCAAACTATATTCTGTTAACGGTTTGTTTATGATGTCTTGGCTACCCCATAGGGTAGCTATGTATTATACACCTTGTCAGGCAATAGTTTTATTGTATGTTTATTGAATAAATATTAAAAGGATACCCCGTTACAGCTTTTCCTTCAATTAAATTGATATTTATGAAATTTTGAGGTATTCGGTCAAACCAGATTTCGTATGTTATATAAAATGGAGATAGGCTAGTTCTAAACTTTAGAGTTTCTTTTCTAGCAAGTTCCTTAAGTATAAGTACGTTGTTTAATTTAATGTTTCTGATAAATTTCATGAATAGAGTCTTAGGTTCTGATTTTATGAAATATCTTTTACCAAATGTGTTATTTAAAGAAATATATTGATTAGAAGTCATATAAAATTTCAATTTGAAAATAGTATGATTTTCAGTATTTACGATTCCTTCTAAATATAATTGATTCTCATTGCTTCTGTCAACCTTATAAGTTATCTCTTTGAAGCTATACGGTTTTTCTGAATCTATAGAGTTCAAGGGAAATGATTCAATAGGAGTGTCGTTTAGTGTTATGGCTTCTTTATTAAGACCTTTTTTTGCATCTAAAAAGTAATTACCTTCAAAATCTTTGATAATTGATGAATATAAAGGTTTAGTGAAATTATTCTTTCTGATTCTAATTGATTCAAAGGCATATTTGAAGGTATTAACAGGGGGATTGATTTGATCAATTGATTCTAAAATTTTTGCATCACTATCCTTAAAATGATGTCTCCAAAAATACAATTGGCAACTAATTTTAATAGTTTTAGTCTTCTCATCACCTTTCAGTGAAATGTCTAGAGAATTAATGGTAATCTTATTTTTTATAAGATTACCATTAATGAAAATATTTTTGATTTTTATTGGTTTTATATAGCCTGATTTACTACTCCCACCTATCCAGGATTTACTACTGTTAACAGATTCTAGGCGAATTTTTTTTTCATCAGTTGCTGTTTTTTCAAGACTGATACAAAATATTATCAATGGGCCATCATAGATGATACTATCTATATAAGAGTTTTTAACATTTGCTTGATAAGCAGGATAAGTATCTACTCCATCTAAATTAGTACACAATATCATATCCTTGGAATGATTTTGTGCATATAAATTAGAGATAGAAAATAATAAAAGGAGAAAATAATAGTTCAACATTAGTTATATATATGGAATTTTAATTATCAATTTTCTTTTCACAATCATCAGTGGTGCTACCTAATGTAGAGATACAGGTAACGCCATAAATAGTTATTTCTGTTATAAATTGATAATTTTTATATTTATTTTTTCATGAAACTACCCGTAAAAAAGCCTTTTTCTGTGTAGATTTTTAAAAAATACAAACCGATAGGAAGTTCCTGTACAGAAAAAGAAGTCCTCTTGGAGGTCATTACTGTGGTACCATTCGGACTGATTACTGAGATTTCATTAATTACTTCATTTGTTTTTAAATTGATAATATCGTTGGATGGGTTTGGATGAACAGCAATCAAATTTGTTTCTCTTGTACTGTTGATTTGCGGAACGGAGACCGTATGAGAACAAAGGCTATTTTCATATCCATTGTCATAAAAACTCTGTAGAATAGGAATTTGTTGATACATTAGATTGACATTTTGCAAATGATTGCTGTCTAAATCTCGATGGTAAGAGTAAGCAGCAAATAGGTCAACAGAAGTATTCGAAACTAAGGTGTCAATAGTAGTAACTCCAATTACTCTTTGATCCAAGCCCGTCAAAGCGGCAGAAACCATTGACCACCCTGTAGAACTATTCGGATTGTCTGGAAAAACAAAAGAAGTAGCGTTTGAAGAGGAAGTATTGTAACCATCCCCACCGTAGGTTAATGGAGTTCCATTTGGCCAATAGCCATTAAGAAGTCTGTAATAACTTATGGAAGAAGAAGGGTCTCCTATGTTAGAGGCAGAGTGAACATAATAAGAACTGCTAGTCAAGCCTTGATTGAGAAGCGTAATAGCTTGGACCGGTGGGTTAATACCATATCCGTCAACGCCAGCAGATGAACAAGGGATATCATCATTATTATCTTGATTGTAGGCATAGACGGTATTGAGGTTAGGAATCGTGCCGATGTAATCATCATTTAAACAACCCAAGTCAAAATCCGTCCAAAGTCCAACTTTTAGATTATGCAGGTTTTCGCTGTTTTTATTGATAATTTTATGACGGGTAAAAATGCTTTGGTTGATGAGGTCATCCCCTGTACAATAAAAAGCATAGGCGGTTAACTGTACCTCAACTTTTATAGACAAACCATTTGTTTGAGAATGATAGTTTCCGTTGTCATTAAAAACCATCCACAACAAATCATCTGCAATGACATCGCTATGATTGGGGTCTGCTATAGGGTAATCTCCTTGGTAGGGGTTGTAAATCCCATCAAAATTTTGGTCAAAAAATGGAGCTAAATCTTGATCAGGCAATTGCAAACCATTGATTGCAAAACTGTAGGCATTTCCTCTGCCTGGCCATAGCAAAAGAGAAGTATCAATTGGATTGTCAATAACACCATTATCATTATAATCTGCCAATAATGCAGTAACTACCGTACCCTTTACTTGCCAAATTTTGTCAAAGCCACTACAGTCAATTGCTTGAGCAGTAGTGTCTAATGGGCCTGACCAATAGTCCGTTCCTACTGTGCGATAGGTCTGTGCTGCTATTAGCAGGTTGCCCCCTTGGTCATAGGTGCCTAACCAAAGCCCCCCAGCAAAAATAGAAGAAATAGAGGGTTGCCCTTGACTGTAAGGAACGTAATATTGAGCTTCCGATACGCCATCCCAAAACATATCACCGGCATTCCGAAAGGTTGCGCGGACATCATTCCCATGCAGAAATTCTTTCGCCTGAGGGGCGGTGCATTGTCCTAGTAGTTGGCAGTATGTTAGAAGTAAAATAGAGACTAAAGAGAGGATTTGATTCATGATGTACTTTTTATAATAATCTTAATTATGGTTAAGTAGCAAGCTTTGCATTATCTTGCATAGCTTAAATTTAGATAAAAGACTATTCTAAAATAAATACAAAATGTAACATTTCTCTAGACTATGCCTCTTCTTGTATAGAGGTTTTAAAAGCTTTTCCTTCTTTATTTCCCAATAAAAATTTCTATAATATTTTTTTATAAATGTTCTTTATGGCCTTCATACCTTTCTTTGTTATGTTTTCATTTTTAGTATTTAATTAATCCCTGTTGCTAGATGTTTATTTCAATTGAACCTAATGATTGGGTATGACCTGTAGCTTGCCTCGCGGGTGGCTTTTTGTGCTGCTATGGGTTATACTTGATGTTATTGGTTTTTTTGGGCTTGATTTTCTTTTGATTCACTAATATATTTATAATTATTTGATTCTTTTAATGGATTCATTTTTTATTTGATTTCCATAAGTAACATGTGGCTTGGTTTTGTTCAACCTTATCTTAATGCCTTGACTTGCCGATGATGTTGAGACATAGATATTTGCTACAGTAACTTCTATTCAGGAATTTCCTCTAATCTAATTTCCAAAGGGGTAAATTTTTTAAATTCATATTCAATAATTGACGATTTTGAGTATTGAATAATTAAATGATTGGTAGGAGATATCGACCAGGTTGTTGGGGATATATCTCCAGTTCCACATCTCTTCATTTTGAGATGACCATTTTCTTTAAACTCTACCAAAGAACCAATAATGTGCTCTTTTAAAAAGTAGATTTTTTTCATTTTGGACAAAAAATACCATTTCCCAATTATTTTTTTTCTTAAAATATCTGCTTGAGGGTTTATTGCAAAATTATTGTTTATTCTAGATATTTCTATTCCATCTTTATAGGTGATTTCATAGAGCTCTTCTATCTCTTTTTCAGGGGTATATTTTTGAGCAGACCATTTGCCTTCTTTTTTGCCACTAGAGTAAATTCCACTATATAAATACCCATCTTCTTTTTCTAGCCAATAACCATGTTTAATAAGTTCTTTTGTATAATGAATAAGCAGAACTTCATTAAATTTTTTTTCATCAAAAGAAATAGAAGTATCTATTTTGACAAAAGAGGGGTTTATGATTAAATAACCTCTTCTATGTAGAAGGCGAGTTTTTTTAGATTTTGTATATTGGCTGAATTGATAGAGAGAGCTGTCTAATTTAATGATTTCCCAATTTAAATGATTAGTTGAATCAAAGTTTTGAATTAAGATTGTTTTTTCATCATGACTTAAATATCTAGTATTTGGACTTTCTTCAATAGTGTTATCCCAAGTCATAAGATTTAGACTTTCCGAAATAACAGGCTTATTTTGTCCTAAAATAGTGGTATTTAATAATAAACTAATTGCTAGTACCCTAGTTAAAGTTCTATATATCAATGCCTTTCTGTTTTTATTAAACATTATTAAGTCTATTTATAATAGTTTTTGTCTAGTTTACTTCTCATTAGTATAAATCTGTCTCTGGTCTAAAATTACTTTTTATAATAAATTTATGTATTTCAAAAACATCTTCCGAAAAAAGGATAACTTCACCATATCTTTCAAAGCGGCATTTACTACTCATGTTCATTTGAATAGGTATTTTATAACTTTTGAGTGGAGGAATAGTTAGAAATCTTTGATTCTCATGGTATGTGTGCGACATATCATTCCAAGCTTGCAATTGGTCAGTACACTGAACTTGAGACTTTGTTATATTAGTTATAGAATAGTGGGTCCTAAATTTAATTCTAGGATATCCTTTACCTTTAAAAAAAGTATATTTACTTGAATCTCTGTAATGTAGGGCAACAGAATCATCTACTATTTGTATAAAACTATCCTTGGATATTAATTTGCTTTTTCCGAAAATATAATTGCACTTTACTTTTTCCTGATATACTTTTCCATTAGAGAAAAATGGTATATTTATAAAAAAAGACGTATCCCTCTTACTAATATTTCTATTATAAATATCCTCTCCTTTTAAGAACTTATTGAGTTCTAATACAAACATACTTGTATCATTACCCAAAATAGTGTTAAAGCCTGACATATTTGTATGAATAGCATAGGGAGGAAAAGGAAAATTGACAGAGTCAACAGAAATTTTATGTTCTCCAGTGTTAATAAATTTATACTTTAGTTGGATGGGAGCTCTTCTATACTGTGTGTTAATCATACGCTCATAACTAGTTTTACTCCCGTATGAAGTATCAATATTAATGGTATAAGTATGATTCAAAAATTGAATTGGACTTTTTTTATTACTATCAATTTCTTTACTTTGATATATGTATTCGGTTATTCCCCCCTCATCAACTTGTTTATTTGGGTCTGTTTTGCAAGAGATCAAAAAAGTTAAAAGTAGTAAGACTGTCAATTTAATTTTCATAGTTTTTCCAAATGTGCTATATCGACTATATATCGACTATATATGTACCACTCCTGTGTATATTTTAAAATTTCAACTATGTGTCACAGTCAGTTCATCACCTACAAAGGTAAATTAAAAAGTCCAAAAATTCTCAACCAATTCATAAGTGGTAGCTTTGGGTTGATAAATGGTAGGTCTGAGCCAATAACCGGTAACTCTGGAGGATTTTTCGGTAAATTTGGGATTTTGGTATTTAATGATTTTCAGGGAATAAAAAACCAATATTTTTTATTTTTCTACAAAGTAACCCACAGGAAATGTCCCGAGTAGAGTAGGGCCTGACAGCCATTTCTAAATTT
>CAJQQM010000179.1 GCA_905480485.1 uncultured Aureispira sp. | reverse complement strand
AAGCACTTCAAACTAATGTTTCTGGTAACTCGAATAATGCTTTTGGCTATCAGGGACTAAAATCTAATAGCACTGGAACGGCAAATAATGCTTTTGGTGATGAGGCTATGGCATCGAATACGACCGGAAATTTTAACAGTGCCCTGGGGCATAATGCCTTATATTCAAATGATAATGGTGTCTATAATACGGGCGTTGGAGCCAATGTTTTGTACTCCAATGTATCTGGTAATTACAACAATGCAATTGGGGCTGCGGCTATGTACGATAATGTAAGTGGAAACAATAATTGTGCAATCGGCTACGAATCTTTGGCCAATAATATTATTGGTAGCAATAATACGGCTATTGGTTATTTTTCTTTGTTTAATTCCAATGCATTCAACAACAGTGCGATAGGGTATCAGGCATTAAGTGCCAATACATTTGGAGCGAATAATAATGCGATTGGTTCTGAAGCTTTGCGCTTTAATACCGGCGGTTATTCTAACAATGCGATAGGGTATCAAGCTTTGTATCTCAATACGACAGGTTCGTATAATGCAGGTATCGGACAACAATCCTTGTATGCTAATAGTACAGGGAATAATAATATCGCTATTGGTTTTCAGGCCTTGCGCAACAATACCACCGGACAAGACAATAATGCAACAGGATTTCAAGCACTATTTAATAATACGACAGGCAATAGTAACAGTGCTTTGGGTGCACAGGCCTTGTACAACAATTCTACCGGATTCTACAATGCAGCATTAGGGGCACAATCCTTGAGGAGTAATAGTACTGGTCAAAGAAATAGTTCGGTCGGGTATCAGTCTCTTTACAATAATACAAGCGGTAATTTTAATACGGCCTTAGGTAACAATACCCTGTATGGCAACACTAGTGGATTAAGAAATACCGCAGTGGGGTCCTATGCATTGCGCTTGAGTACCACCGGAAACAATAATAATGCAACAGGATATCAGTCAATGATGTATAATGCGACGGGCAACAATAATAATGCGGCGGGCTATCAAACATTATTTTACAATACCACGGGCAACAGTAACAATGTAGCAGGCTATCAAGCTATGTATTCTAATGTGGGCGGTAGCAATAATACTGCATTAGGCTACCGGGCATTATACGCCAACACCAACGGTTTTTCAAACACTGCTTTGGGTTACAGTGCTTTTCTTAATGGAACAACATTTTCGAATTCTATGGCCCTAGGGTTTAATGCCGCTATCTCAGCATCCAATCAGATACGCTTGGGCAACAGTGCGGTATCAAGTATAGGGGGCTTTGCCAATTGGACCAATGTTTCAGACGGCAGATTTAAAACCAATGTTAAAGAAACGGTAGTCGGCTTAGATTTCATAAATTTATTACGACCTGTATGTTACAATTTAGATATGCAGGCCATTGCTGCCACCTTGAATACTCCAGACAGTTTGCGCACGTTAGAAGCAGAATCCCTAAAGGGGACGCTACATCAATCGGGTTTTATTGCACAAGAAGTGGCAAATGCTGCGCTGCTTTCGGGCTATGATTTTAGTGGAATCGACTTGCCAAGGGGACAGAATGGGCATTATGGTCTTCGCTATGCCGAGTTCACCATTCCTCTTGTAAAGGCTGTGCAAGAATTATCGGCCGAAAATGAGGTGCTTAAAAAAAGGGTGGAGCAATTAGAACAGCTGCAAAATGAGGTTTCAGCAATTAAAAAGAAGCTATCAATGGATAATTAAAGGATTCTATATTAGGTCAATTATTATTTGTACTATTTTAGGATTCAATTAATAAATTAAAATAATTTTTTATCGTGAAAAAAAACCAAATCATCTCTGTTTTTTCCTTGGCAATGTTTTTTAATTATGTACCATTGAACGGCTGTGGTTTTAGTCATTTGCCTAATTTGATGTCTCTTTTATGGTTAGGCGCTGTCATTTGTATCGTTTCAATTATTATTTATATTGCCTATGTTTATTATTCCTACAAATTGTTTCGGGATAGGAAAGCCCAACAAGTTTCAACTGCAAATACTAGGACTATTGCCGTTGTACTTGCAACAATCAATACCTTGGTTTTTCTTTCGGCAGTCAGCCTAGTTTTTGAGAGTAGTTTTAGCTTGTTTGTTGCCGATTTATGTGCCTGGGGGATTCCCTTTTATTTTTTTATCAATGGAATAAAATCAAGGACAGACACTGATGTAGGATTAAACGAATCCCAATCGGTGGATTCTTAATTATCCATCTTATTCAAGGAGTTAAATAGCATGGCTGCCCCAAAACGAAGTTTTCTTATGTTAGCCATACCATTAATTATGACAGTTCTCACATTTAAACAGCGCTCTTAATTGATTTCGGTTCTATCTTTTTTGTGTATCTTTGTCGCTTAATCCAAAGAAGAAGTCAATGCAGAAATATTATTTTATTAGCCTACTGATTGCTTTTTACATAGGAACTGTCCAAGCACAAGAACCTATACTTTTGCCTATCAGAGGTGTTGTAACCGATGTCGATAAACAAGTCTTACCCTTTGCTTCAGTTGCCCTTTACAAGGCCTCTGATTCTAGTTTGGTGCAAGGCTTGAACAGCGATGAAAATGGTCGCTTTGAATTTGCAGTACCCGAGGGGGTATATCGCCTTAACGTGCAGTTTTTATCGTATCAAAATTATTGGAGAGAAGCCCTAGAACTCAAAGTAAGAGGGCTCGATTTGGGAAATGTATCTTTGAAGGCTGCTGCTGCCGCTATTCAGGAGGTGGTAGTAGGCGCAGAGCGCAAGGCGATGGAAATTCAATTGGATAAACGGGTGTATAATGTCGATAAAGACCCGATGAATAAGGGGAGAAATGCCAGCGATATACTAGATAATTTGCCCTCTGTTTCGGTGGATATAGACGGAAATGTTAGCTTGAGAGGCAGTGGAAATGTACGTATATTGGTCGACGGAAAACCCTCTGGATTGATCGGAATTCGAGGCGCAGCCTCTCTCAAAAATTTGCAAGGAAACATCGTAGATAAAATTGAAATTATCACCAATCCTTCTGCTCGTTATGATGCGGAGGGTGAAGTCGGAATAATAAATATTGTACTTAAGAAAGACAAGAAAAAAGGGCTCAACGGAAGCTTTGATGCGCGGGCGGGGTACCCCGAAGATTTTGGAGGTGGTTTGACCTTGAATTACCGAACAGGGGTCGTTAATTTTTTTGTTAATGGAGGCCTAGGCTACAACAAACGACCTGGCTCGGGATGGTCTTTTCAGCAATTCGAGACGGCCGATACTTCCTTTAGTTACGAACGATTACGTCAACACAAACGCGGGGGATGGGCTACTAATTTCAGAACTGGGGCTAATTTTTATCTAACCGAACAAGATGTGATTACTGCATCGGCCCTCTATTCCTACTCTTATGGCAACAACGAGGCACAGCTCGACTACACCGATTTTGATCAGTACAATAATGCGACGCAACGAGTGGATCGGGACGAAGCCGAAATAGAGGTAGAACATACGATTGAAGCGAGCCTTGATTACAAAAAAACATTTAAAAAGAAAGGGCAGGAGTTTACGGTCAATTTTCAATTTACAGACAGCAAAGACGAAGAACAGTCGGCCATTCAAGAAAGTAGTAATTTGTCGGCGATAGAGGTATTGAATCAGCGTGTGGCCAACAAAGAAAATGAACAAAAATGGCTCGTTCAAACCGACTATATACACCCTTGGGGTAAAGATGGCAAAATCGAAGCTGGCCTTAAAGCCATGCTGCGATCGATCAACAACGATTTCAAAGTAGAAGAACAAAACAACGATGATTCTTGGGACATTTTAGAAGGTTTTGACAATCAATTTTTGTACAACGAAAATATTTATGCAGCTTATTTGATGGCGGGCAATAAATGGGGCAAATTTCAAGGTCAGCTGGGGCTAAGGGCTGAATATTCTGATGTCAAAACGAACTTGGTCAAAACGGCTACGATCAATCAGCGCCGCTACCTCGATTTTTTTCCATCGGCCAACTTATCTTACGAATTTAAGCATCAAAATAATCTACAATTAAGCTATAGCCGTCGGATTTCCCGCCCACGATTTTGGTCCTTATTGCCCTTTTTTGGCTACAGCGATGCCCGAAATTTGTTTGGGGGAAACCCCAATCTCAATCCAGAATATACGCATTCTATAGAGTTGGGGCATCTAAAGTATTTCGAAAAAGGATCGATTTTATCCTCTGTTTATTACCGACACACAACAGGCAAAAATGAACGCTTGGTTTTTTCGGATTCTACGACGGGTATAACGCAAATGTACCCTGTTAATATTGGTTTAGAAAATTCTTTAGGCCTTGAATTAGCGCTTTCCTACAAGCCTTGGGCGTGGTGGGATGTGACAGGATCGGCCAATTTTTTTCGGGCCATCATGCAAGGTGAATACTTGGGTGTAAATTATGACAACGATACCTACGCCTGGACATGCAATCTCAAATCGAAATGGACAATTGCTAAAATCGTACATGTACAAGTTAGTTTCAAGTACAATTCGCCAAGGCTTGATCCTCAAGGCAAATTATTTGCCCGATACAATATCGATGCGGCCTTATCGGTTGATCTGTTCAACGGAAAAGGTAGCTTAACCCTCAATGCCCGAGATATTTTTAACACACGCAAACGCCGATACCTTATCTATGGAGCTGATTTTAGCACTGAAGGTTCATTTCAGTGGAGGGCACGGCAAGTGACACTCAACTTTAGCTATCGATTGAATCAATCGACACCGAAACGTGGTCGAAAATAGAAGTAGCTCCTCAAGTCAACCCTAAAGAAATAATTTGCTTTGGACTAAACTTTTTTTCTGATTGGATACCGGTATCCTTTTTCCGATGTCGATAGGTTCTTGCTTTTAGTCAGTTGACAACACGACTTGTCTGGTCCTTAGGCTAGATATTGGGATCTAAAATGGATTCAAATTATTACTAGTTTTGCTTGCTAGGATGGTTCCTTGGTTTAGGAAAAAAACACTTGTATAGTTTTTGTTAGCCTTTGGGTATAGTATTCATTTTATATCAACTAACTGCATCCCCTTCTTGAGTAACCAACGAATTACGATGCGGATAGCTGTTCGATTACGTCCTATTCTAGCAAATAAGATTAGTTATGGTAAAAACGACTATTACAAATGAACAACTTTAGGATTTAAATGTACTATAGTTGTTTCTAATCCTGCCTAAATCATTACCATGACTACTATCTTTCTATTATTTTTTGTGCTTTTTTTAGATAATGCATCCGTAGCGCAATGTGATTATACGGTTAAACTTTATGATCATCATCATGATGGATGGTCTGGAAATTCTTTGATGGTTCGGGTAAATAATGTAAATGTGGCTGATATTACACTAGCCAATGGGGGTGGCCCGTACAACTACACTATTGCTGCGCAGCCTAATGATGTTATCAGTTTGTTGTTCAAACGCAACGGCAATTGGTACTCCGAATGTCGTTACGAATTGTACGACCCCAACAATGTACTGATTGCGGAAAGGGATTGTTCGTTGCAAAACACGCACAATTGCGGTGGACCCGAAAATGTTTATGGTATTTTGGCTTGTCCAAGTTCCGAGTATTGCGGGGTTATGACCATCGATATGTTCGATGGCTATGGCAATGGTTGGGCTGCGGCTAATTTGGATGTATATGTCAATAACAGTCTTTATATTTCTGAAACTTTTCAAAATTTGAGTTATGCTTGGGCTGACCGAGAAGATATATCGATAGCGGTGCGTTCAAATGATTTAGTGGATGTGTTATTCAATCCTGTTGTTCCTACCTCTTCAAATTATAATTATATAGGCTATGTTATTTACGATACAAACGGCGATACAATAGCGCAACAAATTAGTTCAGGCAATGCTGGTTTAAACAACAGCTTGGGTTTAGAACCATGCTTTCGATCTATTAGTAATGATTTTTTAAATACCTCTAAAATAATAGAAAAATCGTTTTCTATATATCCAAGTCCTGTTCAAGGCAATTTGAATTTAGCTACTGAAGTAGAAGTTACTTACTACCGAATTACAAATATTCAAGGGCTAGTGTTGCAACAAGGCAGTTATCCTAGCCATATAATTAGTGTACAAAATATCCCGGCTGGCCTGTATTATTTTGAGGCGTATACTGCTTCAAAGGATCCACAAGTACTACCTTTTGTCAAGCAATAATTAGTCTATACCTTTGCCCAATATGAAACATCGAAATCAAGAGTTTACTTGGTTTCGATTTTTTGGTGTGGTCGATTATTTATGGCTTATTCGTTGGTTTACTTTGTTCAAAGCCTACGACGAACATAAATATCTCCTGTTAGAATTTGTAGTTCGGGATTTTGAATAAAGGCTTGTAACTTCTGATTTGTTTGCCAGCTATGAAAATGAAAAATACCACTCTCGTAGGCCGAAAAATTATAGAGCAAATCTGGGTTTTTTGCCAAGATGCTTAAACAATTTAGGGCGACATTCGTCAGGCGTTTGTTGAATTCGAAACTTATAGAAGGTAATACATGATTTAGGCCTTTAAAGGCCTTATATTCTTGCCCCTCAATGTCTATTTTGCAAAAATCGGGAATACCATACTTTTGTATCAAAGTATCGAGCGTGGTGGTGGCTACTTGTGTTTGTTTATTCCAGTGTAAAGGATGTTTTTCTTGATGACTATATTGCCGAACAAACTCTTGGCTGAGCGTACAAACTTCTGTAACGTCGCTGAGAAATAGTGTGGCTTGTCCTTCCGTATCGGATACCGCTGCCTGAATTAAATGCACTTTGTTGTCTTGGGCAAATTTTTTTTGAAGCAATTTAAAACTACTTTCAACTGGTTCGACTGAGACGACAGACGCCCCTAATTGTCTAAATAAAACGGTTCGATGTCCTATATTTGCGCCGATGTCAAAACATAAGGCATCGGGGGGTAGCAATTGACGGTACAATTGTGTCATGCGGCGTTGTTTGCGGTAGTTGCGCCATTTATGTAGTAGTGCTATTAGCATAGATTTGGAAGTTAGGATAAAAATAAAAAAATAAAACTAGTTATACTTTTTTATGCGAGGTATATCGGCTAGGCTGGCCGCTATAAGTTGTAATTAGGTGTATTAGCTAGCTTTTAATGCAACTTGTTTCATTTTCTATATTTCCACACCCTCCAAGGGTCTACACCCTCCAAGGGTCCACACCCTCCAAGGGTCCACACCCTCCAAGGGTCTACACCCTACTAAAATCTGCATGTTGCCTTACTAAATATACTAGAACTGCTTTTCTTACTCAAAAAGAACGATAAATCTAACAAATTATAAAATTGCCTAAAAATAGTCAACTTTTTCCTGCTTACAAGTTGTTTTGCTATCTTAGACAGCTACAAATCTATAATTTATGAAACGCTATTTATTACTTTTAGTAGGTTTTAAGACCCTTTGTTTTAGTGTTGTTTTTGGGCAAGATATCATTGTACAGCCTTACCTTCAAAATGCGAGCCCCGATGCGATACGTATACTTTGGGGTACAAGACCATGCAATAATGGCTTGGTTTTTTGGGGCCTCACAGATTCGCTTGGAAATACGACCACCGCTACTTCAGAGCAAAGTAAAGGAACAGCCTGCATTCATACCGCTAGCTTAGAAGGCTTGCAGCCGGCAACGACCTATTTCTACCAAGTGGGGAATGCGACGGGCCGTTCAGCTAGTTATACTTTCCGCACCCCGCCGTCTGCCGACAGTGAGTCGTCGATCAACTTGGTGGCGATTAGCGATATGCAAAAAGATGTATTGAACCCTCGTGTATTCGAAAAAGTGACCAACGAAGGTATCATCAAACATCTATCCGAGTATTACAATGGTTCTCTAAACGAAAATTTACAACTGATACTGATTCCAGGTGATTTGGTAGCAGACGGAAACAATCATTCTGAATGGGTCAATGACTTTTTTGAGCAAGGAGCCAATCTATTTAGCTATGTCCCCTTATATCCCGTACCAGGAAATCATGAATACGATGCGGATTATTTTTTTAAATATTTTGACTTGCCAGAAAACGGTTCGCCCGGCTA
>CAJQQM010000178.1 GCA_905480485.1 uncultured Aureispira sp. | reverse complement strand
ATTAATCAGAAGTAAAGATACCGCGAGTATCAGTATCGGTTTATACCTTGCCAAATCGCAAAGAATTAGTGGCCTCAATTTGCGCAATGTAAATTTAGATGGCTTAGATTTGCGCGATATGGTCTTAAAAAGGACAGACTTAGCAGGTGCTAATATGCGCAATGTAAACTTGCGTGGCGCCAACTTAATGGGGGCTACTTTGCTAAAGACCGACCTTCGAGGGGCTGATTTAAGAGGCGCAAACTTGCGTGGAGCGAATTTGAGAGGCGCTAAGCTACACGGTGCTAATATGTAATGCAAGGAAGATATTACCCTACGATTACTCCTTGAACAATTTTAAAAAGAAATCATATAGCTTCCTAATTTTGCAGTCCCAATTATTGTATAGCCTTCGGCTTGTCGCAAGATTCTAAAGCAAAACCCTATCCCGATTCGAGCCTAGCCTTCTCAATTCCAGTAAATCGCACAGAGATACACGCTTCCGCCCACGTCATAAGCAGCTCTTTATTCGGTTTTTAGTTCAAAACGTTCTCCTGTTTCATTTTGAACTTTTTTCATTTGACTATCTTTTGTTTTATTAAACGGATTCATCCTTTCAAAGGCATTAAAAGAAATATCCATTGATTCATTGTTATTTAGGTATTGGACTGTCCGGTAGGTATCCCAAAATAAACTAATTGAGACCATTCGTTCACTAATTTTATTCCTTAAAAATCTTCTATAATTGGGCCCTTTCAAGCTTTTTTTCAACCCAAAACAGCTGCACTACTTTCTGAACCAAGGAATAAACCGAGCTGCTTTTTCCATGTGTGCTGCATACTTCGGGCGTTTTTGTACCATGCGTTCATCCATCATCGGAATACTAATAAATTGGAACAGGCAAAATATAGCCAAGCTACCTATTCCCGTCCAATAATAATTAAAATCAGCCCCTAATGCCATGATGTAGACCCCTAGCCAAAATAGAAACTCTCCAAAATAATTAGGATGACGGGAATAATACCAAGTTCCACTAGACATAAATGCTTTAGGATCCGTATTTTGCTTCTTAAACCGCTTTAATTGTTCATCAGCTACTAATTCTAGGCTAGCGCCCCCCAAGCTGACCAAAAACCCTACAACATCTAGAATGTTGAGGGTGGATGAATGCTCGAAAGCCATCACATAGTATAGGGGTACAGTCCCTATAAAAATTAGGGCTGTTTGAAAGAGCTGTATGCCTGTTAGGTTGACCAAGGGATAAAAGGCCCCTGTTTTGGCTCTCAAATCTTGAAATCGCCAATCTTCGTGGTGCAATCCGGGCCAGCCCCTCACCCAATTAGAAGTGAGTCGAAGCGACCACAGACCAACGGCAACAAAGGCCATTACTTTTCGGGTTTCAAAAGTATCAAACCCTTGAAAAGACCACCAAAAAAGCACTGTAAAAACTGGGCCTATGCTCCAATATGCATCGTACAAACTTGCATTGTGGAATACAGAACTAACCATAAAAATTACCATCGTAGCTGCAACATTCATCCATAAGGCAGCCATAACCGGACCTTGTCCTTCGACAAAAGGATAAATGAGATAAGCGACAAGGCCCCCGAGTACATAGGTGGCGAGCCATATTATATAAGATAAATTTGTACCATATCGTGCATTCGCCGCTAAATGTGGATTCATGAGTCTATTGAGTTGTAAAAAGTACTTACTTAGAACATTAAAACTAGCAAAACTGCTTCAATCGACGGCTGTTCTTGTGTCATTTGTTGGTATTTTTGTTGTACTTCCGAATCTTTAAACCCCCCAAAAAATGGGGGACTGCTGCTATTTCAACAAAAGGACGTCTCCTTTTAATTGTTCGGTAAGCCCATCTTTAAATGTGACATCTGCATACCAAATATACGAGCCTGAAGTACAAAGTTTGCCTTTGTAGTTTCCATCCCATCCTTGTTCAGGAACATTTACCTCCAGATTCTGTCCCTCATAGAGTAACGCACCCCATCGGTCATAAATTCTAAAAATTGTTACTTCCTGAACTTTCGCCCCTCCTTGAATAAAGAAGTAATCATTTACCCCATCTCCGTTTGGTGTAAAGGCAGATGGCGCATTGGCTCTTCTTGGCTTCGTTACGTCAATGATAACGATAGAGTCGACCTTGCAGCCATTCGTATTCGTAGCCACAAATTCATACATTACAGAATTAGCTGGTGATATCTCAAATTGATAGGAACTATCCGTCACAATACCCAAGCTGCCTGTTATTTGATTCCAGGAATAAGTCACGCCCCCTGTTGTATCATTTAACTGAGCTTCTACGGTCAAACTTTCTAAGTATTCTATGATGGTTGGTGGTGTTATGTAGGAAATAAAGAATGGATTTGCGTCTTGAATGACCACTTGCGTATCTGCCACACAGCCATTTTCGTCCCGAACCGACAAGATGTAGATTCCTGCTGCTAGGCCTGTAAAAAAATCGCCATTCTGCCAACTCAAGCCATTATTCACAGAGTACTGCAAAAGACCAGTTGTTGAAGTTCCTCCGTTTCCTGTGGCTATTATAGTTCCTGTATTTTCACCGACACAAAAAATATTCGTTGTTGTGGCTGTTATTGTTAATGCAGAAGTGGGTTCAAAGACGGTTGCTGTCCCCGTTACAGTACAGCCTGTAAAATCGGTTAGTAGAACACTATATGTACCGGCAGTTAACCCTGTTGCCACTGCTGAGCTTTGGCTGCCTGCAGCCGTATTCCAAGAATAAGTATAAGGAAGCGTTCCCCCTATACCCGATACAGTAATCGACCCATCATTTTCATTTTTGCATCGAACCGAATCAATATCAAATGATAGTTGGATGGGCACCGACGCTGAATAAACCAAACTGTCAACGATAATACAACCATTTATATCGGTCGCAGTCACAAAATAAGCACCTGCTGTTAATCCTGTAGCTGTAGCGGTTGTTTGCCCGTTAGACCATAAAAAAGAAAGGGGAGAAACGCCTCCTCCGGCAACAGAGGTACCTTGCCCAAGCGCACTAGAATCGCAGCCAACGGTGGCCGTTAAAGAGGTACTAATAGATAGGTTGTTGGGTTCGGTCAAAAGAATACTATCAACAGTAATACAGTTATTTGCATCCGTAATAGTCAAATACTGTAGTCCTGCACCTAATCCTGTTGCAATAGAAGTAGATGCACCACTCGACCAGTTGTATTGATAAACTCCTATTCCTCCTGAGCCTATCGCGGTAGCAATTCCATCATTTTGCCCATTACAACGAATAGCGAAATTATTATAATTAGAACTGACAGAAGTATTTAAATCTACAGGGGTAGGTGCTGTTAGTTGGATACTATCAATACTCGTACAACCTTGTGTATCTGTTATGGTAATAGTATACCAATTAGCCCCCAAGCCTGTGGCCGTGGCTACCGTTTGTCCATTCGACCAATTGTATTGATATCCTGGTACACCTCCCGAAGCTTGAGCATTTGCGACGCCATCCATTGAATTATAACAGGATAAATTAGCTCCATTATAATTACTATTAATAGATAATGTTTGACTTAAAGAACTCGATGAGTTGACGACGACTAAGACGGTAGCCGTATCGGTACAGGTTCCATTGTCTAGGACTATATAATAGGTTCCAGAAGTTGCCACAGAGTTAGGGTTTATTAAAGAAGTGGTAGCAGTAGGATTCGTCCAATAGGTCAAGGTTCCAAGGTTAGAACCAACCGTAATATTTGCTGCTGTCAAATCAACGGTATTCGGGGCACAAACAGGATTTGGATTGCTAACAATCAAATTGGGCGTTGGATTAACCGTAACATCGACCAAAACCGTACTCCCCGTGCAGCCGCTTTCTGTGGGAACCACAGAATAAGTGACGTTCTGAGCGGAGTTGGAATTATTACTTAGGGTATTAATTATGGCATTATTATTTTGAATACTAGTACTTTCGCCGCTTACATTTGGATTATCAGTAGCCGACCAATTAAAGGTAGTGCCAGGAATAGAACTGGATAGTTGAATAGTAGCTGTCTGCCCCGAACAAATACTTAGGGAACTAGGCGTAGCGGTTGCAACAGGAGGCACACAAAGACAGGAAGGAGAGGGGCTATTGGTCTGCATAGCAACATTGCAAACCTGTAAATTGGTTGCACCGCCCCCGGAAGCTGCGGTATAGCCCCAAAAAACAGAAGATGGATTGGGAAAATTAGTCCTGATATCACCATTATAGTTGGCCACTAAATTACTATCAAAATATACCTTGTATTCCAACGTTGCCACATCCCACGCAATACATACATCATAGGTCAAGCCATTGGTTACATTGGTCCCACCCGGCAACAAACATGCTGGAGGAACTAAGGCATTACTACTTAATTGGACTCCACCTCTTTGAATAGACACATGATCACAAGAAATATCGTTTATATTGCCTAATCCGGGGTTTGACATATCCCAAAAGTCGGCTGAATTATCCCAAATATCAAATTCTACAACCACGGATGGGTCTATGATACAATCCCCCCCCAAACAACCTGTTTGATTGCCTACAGAATAACCGATTCCTCCCCCCTGACCACCTAAGACGGTAGGCACCCCTTCTGATTGTAACACAAAAGCGATTCCATCTCCTGTATTGATGTTGTCAAAGTTAGCTTGAAAAGTTAGCTTAAAAGATTGATTCAAATCTAGCACATCACATGCCCAAATGGCTGCATTCTGAAATGGCAATTGCGTAAATGAGATACAATTACCGACTACATTAGCTTGTCCTTTTAACTTATACCCACCTGCATTACAATCGTTAGGTCCTCCACCGGATTGGTTTACGGTAGTTCCGTTTAGGGTCATTACTTGACCGGAAAGGGTGGCATTAAGCGACAAAAAGAAAATTAGAACGAACACTTTTAGCATATTTAGCATACCTTTTAGACTATTATATTAAAAGCCATTTTTGTAGTTATGAAAATAAATAGGATAGAACTTATACTGCGGCGGCTTTAAATCAAAGACCTTATTCATAAACGCAACGTCAAAGTGGCCCAAAAGTCGATTTTAATGTTGATATCATATCCTATTAGGATTGCATTCAGCAGAAAAGACTCGACCTTGATTGGTGAAAATATCATGAACTATCTAGCCATAGTTCCCTTAAAAATACTATTTTTTTTGGATTTTGGTACGAAATACTATAAGTATACTTCAAAAGCAACCTCCGATGACATTTCCGCAACCCAAAATCAGCCCATTTTATATAACAGGAGGCATTTTAATGCTGTTGTGTGGTGGCACAATATGGATACTGCACAACTAGTAGAACCTTTTGTGCTGTAATTGAATCAAAAGAGGGAGCGCGCTATGGATAGAATACAATTCCTACTAAAAAAAGAAGACACAATTGCTTTAATATTAAGCAATTGTGTCTTTAATGTCGGGATGACTGGACTTGTATTTTTCAAGATAAAAATTATCATAACTATTTATTTTTCATTAATTTATAAAATTAAATTTACATAATAACATATACTTTTCATTGTCGTCAAGCTGTCGGGAGAAAACACAACACAATAAATAAATAATCAACGATTTAATTCTTTTTCTTAGTCAAATAACTCTGCACAATTCGATAAGTCAAATTCTTCACAAAACCAATTGCTGGAGATACCGTCAACTCTGAAATAACTAATGCAAACCCTGATACCAATACAGCAGAGGTTCACAATAAATTTGGAAATGTAAAAATTAAGATTTCAGTTGAAGACAATGATAATGATATTGTTGTTGATACAAAAGAAAGTCTTCTTGAAGGAATATTATGGGAGTATGCTATAATAAATGGAGCTCATGGAGTTCATTTAAATGCCTCACATGAATTTTATAGAAGATTTTATCTCAATAACATGGAAAACACTGTACTCATCCAATCAATGGATTTCTTGTTTTGGAGCTTAGCAGAAGCAGAGCTTTCTTGTGTAGGAGAAAAAGCAAAACGCAACTTTGAAGAAATGAGATATACAGTATCAAAGATATTGCGACAACT
>CAJQQM010000177.1 GCA_905480485.1 uncultured Aureispira sp. | reverse complement strand
GTATTCCTCAATACCCGCTGTTAAGGTAATATTGTATGCTTGCATAGTTAGTTGATTAGGTTCTGGAAAGTGCCACAAAATAACTTCGGTAGTGGTCAATTTTCATACTGAAACTTCGACCGGTGTTCGAACTATTATTGTGTGGGTTTCGCAATAAAATAGTATTATCGTCAATGTTTAAAATATAATAAACATGCGAAGCATATAGACTGATTCCCTTTTGTTGCATCGTCTCTTTTTGTGCATCAGTATACTTGCTTGGAGTGGTCGTAGTAATGGGTTTGTTTTCATCAAGCGCTGTTCTAATCTTATCAATCATATTTTCTTTACTAAGCGTCTTTATTATAAATTGATGTGCTTCTTCTCCTGTTAAGGCTTCGATAGCTTCTTCTCCACTGCCTCCTGCGATACCCTGATAATCATCTTCAGCCTTGCCATATTTATGTTTTCCTCGAAGAATAGCATAGGCTTTTTCGAGCAACATAACCCACAATTCTCCATCGCCTAGGCCTGCATAAATGGGTTTTCCGCTACTATTGACCAAAAACTCTGGACTAATGCGCACCATTTCGTAATTACGCCAGCTAAAATATTCTGTTTTATTTTTATTGACATATAATTTTACCTGATAATTCCCTTTTTCGTCGGGACCATCAATCAAATTTTTGATGGCCTGTGGGTTGGCCTTGGCCACAGCGGCCACCGCAGCCATAAAATAACAATCTCCTAGGCTACCTTGGTCGACATCATTATGACTAACAGCATCTGAGTCGTTGCTGTTGTCGTATGGGTCTTTACCAGTCTTAAATAGGCTTATAAGCTGTTCGGTCTGTTCGGTGATATCTACTACTTGACCACTCGATTGATGCTTCTCAAGTATTTTGGGATTAGCCGAAACTATTTCGGCTTTGGCATGTGCCAAAGCATTCTGAACCTTTCTAATTTTTTCGTAGAGCGTAATTATTTCTTCAAGTTCAGCATCTGTAGCATTATCATTGTTTTTGAATACGTATTCATAACGTCTTAACTTGCTGATATACGCTGAAATTTTTTGCTCGATTTTTTGGATTTGTTCTGTGGTGATTGGCATGGCGATTATCTATTGGGAAATTAAAAGACCAATTTAAGCAAATTCAATTCAAAAAGCAAAAACACCAAACAAGCTATTTTCTTATTTTGGGATATATTCCAAAATAGGGACTTTTTTAGACTAGGGATACATGAAATTAAGTGTCCTTGTATAACCTTCAGTACAGAGTTCAATACAGTTGCTTTGATAGCCAAGTTCGGTAGATTTTGTACTCATCAAGCTATTATTAACATAGAACTCTACGGTGATTTTATTACAAATATTCTCTGTGTATACGGTCATTTTAGGATTTGTATTATTGCGCATAATATAGCCGTCTGTGGTATAAGACAGTATGCTATCGACCATCTGATAAGAACCGTAGTGCCAATCAAGTTCTATCATTGGAGAACCTGGATTGCTGCAATGTGGTATCATAGCATCTTCTATATATACTTTATAGTAACAACGCGTAAGGTCGGCAGAGGGGACACAAGCATAATTAATCAATAAGATTAAAATAAAAAAATATCTCATAGTTAGGATTTGAAGTTTCTTTATAAAATTCAAAAACTGTACTAGCTTTGGATATTAATAAAAAGGGCTCTTGGCATCAAGTGGTTTTCCAGAAAAAAACAATAAAATATATAATTTCTTTTATGGCTTCAGGACCAATTCAATTCTTTAACGAATAGGGCAATAAGAAGAATTTATTTGTTGTTGTGCCGTTTCTAGGCTTAAAAGTCGTTGGATAAGCTGATTAAACTCCTCTATTTGAGGAGCGCCGTACAAGACAAGTTGCTGTTGATGCACAAAGGAGGGCACGCCTCTTAGACCAATAGTTTGGGCCAATTGTACGTCCTTTTCAACGGCTAGGACAAATTGATTTTTCTGAATAACTTCTTGGGCTATACGTGCGTCAAGTTCGACGGATTCGCAAACCGACAATACGTTAGAAATTTTTGACAAGTCAAGCCCCGTGCAAAATACAGCGTCAAAAAAGGCATGCATCAATCGTTCGCCTTTGCCGAATGCAGCTGCCCAATGTATTAGTTGGTGTGCATGATTGGTATTGAAATTAAGGGATTTTTTGAAGTCAAAATTAATACCGTATTCTTTCCCTTGTTCTGCAAGTGGAATACACATTTGTTCAATCTGTTCGACAGAAAAACCTTTTTTTATGTGTAAGTGGTCGAAAGAGGAAAGGCTTTCACCTACTGGAAAATTGGGGTCAAGTTGAAAACTATGCCAACGAATTTTAATAGTTGAGGCATCTTGAAATTGCTCGAGGCTAGCGGTCAATCTTTTTTTGGCAAGGTAGCAAAAAGGACAAACTAAATCAATCCAAATATCAAGGGTTATTGCTGTTGATGTCATGTAAGTTTCTTTTGATTATAGTGCTAATTAGGTTAATTATATACAGTATATAATGGATTTTGTTTTATTATTTAGCAATAATTTTGAATTCTTAATATCATTAGGCAAGTTCTAGATTAGGGTAGCTTCTGTTTTAAACAGTTTCTGTAATTTAATCTATTTAAGCAACAATTTTAATGATTGCAGCAAATTGCTTAATTTTCATATTATTCTGAGTTCTCTTTTAATTTTAGATTCCATCTAAACGACCATTTATGCTAAGTTCATTGTTCAAATATATTGTCCAAATTGCGCTCAAGATTTTTTTTCGTAAAATAGTCATTGTCCAAAGCGAAGCAATGCCTAATGAAGGGCCTATGATTGTTGCAGCTAATCATCCAAGTACTATTATGGATGCCTCTGTTGTTGGCTGTTTATTAAAACAGAAGCCTAAGTTTTTGACCAAAGCTACTGTATTTAAAAAGCCCCTTAATAGATGGTTGCTCCAAAATATGGGGGCTATACCGGTACAGCGTGCAGCCGATAGTCCCGATGGAAAAGCCGATACTAAATTTTTGTTTTCCAAATGTTTTGAACGCTTAGCTGCAGGGGATACGATTCTAATTTTTCCGGAAGGTGTGAGTAAACACGGTCGTCAGTTGCACAAAATTAAGACCGGAGCAGCTCGTATTGCTTTAGGGGCTGAAGGGGAACATGCTTTTGGTCTTGGGATTAAGATTATTACTGTGGGCCTAAACTATTCTAACCCAAGACGATTTAGAAGCGATTTGTATATTACCATTAAGCCGGCTATACAGGTAAGCGATTGGCAACAAACGTACATCGAAGATGAACGTTTAGCGGTTCAGCAACTAACGGCCAAGATTAGTAATCAGTTACAAGAACAAATTATTGTTACGCAAGATGCCGCAGAAGACAATTTATTGCAACAAATTGAAGATATTTATCAGAATACATTAATTGATCAGATCAAGACAGATGAACAATTAGAAACCAAGCAATTTAAAGCCTCAAAAAGCTTGGAGGAAGCCTTGCGCTATTACCAAGAAACAGATGCGCAGCGTGTTGCTCAACTACGCATTCAACTCGATAATTATTTTTACAATCTTCAGCGGTTAAAATTGAAAGATGATTTATTGGAATCAAAAGCACTAAAACAATCAATATTTACAGCAGCTGTGCTCAAATTATTAGGTCTTTTATTGGGGTTCTCTATTTGGTTATACGGACTGCTTAACAACTATCTAGCCTATCGGATTCCATCGTTGTTAGCGCAGGTTATTACCAAAGATGAAGAATATATTGCACCCATTATGATGTATATAGGTATCCTTAGTTTTCCTATTTTTTATGGCTTACAGATTTATTTGTTTAGTTATTTGGAACCCAATTTTTATGGCTTGTTTTTTTATATGATTAGTTTGCCCATCAGTGGGTTTTTTGCTTTGCATTATTGGCAAAGACTCAAGGATACCAAAGATCAGTGGACACTTTTTTCATCTTTTTACAGCAAGAAAAAGCTATTTAGTAAAATTATTACACAAAGGGCGGCAATTGTGCAAGAATTGGAAGAGGCGCAACAAATTTATACGGAGCTTTTGGACCGTCAGTACGAATTAAATTAATGGTTCAATAAAGCTCGAAACAAACAAAAGAATAAAGACTAAAATCATACAAAAAAGCATCAGGGAATAGCCTTTTATTGTCAACTGATTGTGTTGGTCCATTTGACGTAATAGAGGGTAGAGTCGCCAATAAAAACTGCCGATAGAGATAGCCATGACTAAAGTAGACCAAAATTGCAATAAAGGCTGCCCCCATATTAATATGGCTATACAAAGCATAATGAAAAGGAGCTTGGCCCCAGCAATCCAAAAAATTAGATAGCGAACAAATTAATGGATTTCAGGATGTAATTTAGATTGTTCGAAAGCTTTAAAGGTACCGAGTCCATTTGCCTTTTTGCTGTCGGGTTTGAAATAAAGAATCACTAGGTTGCTAGACTCAAGAATAATAAATATTAAAAAAATTATCTGGCTATAATTCATAAAATAAAAATGTGTATTAAGTTTTGATTTGTGGTGCCTATAAGTGACTTTGAGGCAAAATTAAACGACGGCAACAAAGCTTCTAAATATTGTTGTATATTTGTACATCAACTAATTTTGGTTGACCCAACTACTTTGACCTACTTTTATGTCAGCATTCACCGAAAAAATTAACAGCGATACACCAACATTAGTCGATTTTTATGCCCCTTGGTGCGGTCCTTGCCAAAGCATGCTACCTGTTTTGGAACAACTCAAAGAAAAAATGGCTGATGCAGTACATATTTTGAAAGTGGATGTAGATAAAAATGCAGCCGCGGCACAACAGTATAAAATTATGGGTGTTCCTACGTTTATTCTTTTTCGGAATGGACAAATTATCTGGAAAAAACCAGGTACTTTCAGTCTGCAACAACTCGAAGATTTAATCCGCCAAAATAGCTAAATTATAGTAGATGATGCCAAGCCTGCTTAAATTTACTTATAAGAAATTCTGCCGACTCCAAACCAACATAATAACGCACAAAAGTAGCCGGGACAGGTGGCGGTTCTTTGGAGGCCATCCTATAAAAAACACAGCTAGGAATTTGTAAAGACTCGTACCCTCCCCAAGAAACAGCCATTAAAAAGGCATCAGCTAAAGCATTCGAAAAGGCTTCCATTTTTTCGATAGGGCGTTCTTTGAAGTTCACCGAAAACAATCCACCTGCCCCACGCATTTGTTGAGAGGCTAATTCGTATTGATCAAAATTTGGGTCAAGTGGGTATAAAACATAATCTACTTCTTCTTGTTGTTTGAGCCAAGAGATTACTTTTTGAGCGCTTAGGCTACTTTGTTCGAGCCGAGTGCGAAGCGTCCGTAAACCTCTTAACGCTAGCCAAGCATCATTTGGAGACAAAACAGGCCCAAGTGTCATGTATTCAGTACTTATAATTTTACCAATCATAGCCTTGGTCGAACAGATAGCTCCAAAAATAATATCGGAATGACCACTCAGGTACTTTGAACCAGAATGAACAACAATATCGATCCCAAAATCGATGGGGTTTTGGTAGTAAGGAGAGGCATAACTATTGTCAATAATTGTGGTCAATTGATGCTTTTTGGCAAGTGCCGCACAAGCAGCTAAATCTTGTATCTCATAGGTCAGAGAATTAGGACTTTCCAGCATCAAAACTTTAGTGTTTGGACGAATTGCTGCTTCTATCTGTTGGATGTCTGTTGCGTCTACAAAGCTATGTTTTACGCCAAATCGAGGCAAAAAGGTTCCGATTAATTTTTGGGTCCAACTATAAGGTTTGTTTACACATATTACATGATCACCTGCTTTTATATTAGCCATCACTGCTGTAGCGATAGCCGCTGCGCCACTACCAAGGACCATAGCATCCTCACTACCCTCTAACGCTGCAATTTTTTTACGGAGAATCAGTGTAGTTGGATTATTTCCTCTAGAATACAAGTGCTGTGCCGCTTCATCCTCAAAGGCTTCCCTAAAACTCTGAACGGTGGGAAATGCAAAGTTAGAGGATTGGATTAGGGGGGGTGTCACGGCACCATAATAGGCGGTTCTATCTTCGCCTAAATGCATTAATATTTCAGTCCAGTTTTTCACAAGCAATGGGTTGTTAATTCGTAAAACAATATACTTAGCTTATTTCATAAAACGGCACTTAGGCGGATTAAAATTGGTAATAAAGCAAAGCTAGAGTTGTGTTCGATAAACTATATCAAGGTATTAGTAGTTAATTTCCAGTAATTTAGACATAGAGTACTAGGTCTTCTCCCCAAAAAATAGTATTTTATGTAAACCTATTCCTAGATTTTAATCACTCAAATTTACACCAACTATGAATCATCCAATTTTAAGTAAATCTGCCCTTAGCTGCGCTAGGGTTTTGTGTCTAATTTTAACAATACAAACGACCCTTTCGGCCCAACAATGGGACAGTTTAGCAGGATTTGTAGCCCCTCCAAACGAAGTTTGGTCTCCGCATCTTGTTTTTAACAATGGGCAAGCTCATATAGCCTTTAGAGGGGGCTACGACAGCACCGAAACCGCTTTGATTAGCGATCAATCCAATCTGTGGGATACGCTTGGGTCTGCCAGTTTGACGAATGGCCCTGAAAGCGATCAATTCTTAGCATTTGACAACAATGGTATGCCCTATATCGCCTATGTTTCGGCAGATAATGGACATCAAGTTGCTGTCATACGTTATCAAAATAATGCATGGGAACCGGTAGGGAATCTTTCTACCGAAAGTATAGCCTATCAACCTTCTCTTATATTCAATCAAAATAATGAATTGTATCTTTCCTATTCCTACACCGACAACAGTATTCCCTTTTTGATAAAACCTAAATCTAAACTATGTACATACAGCACGAATCAGTGGTCAAACTGTGGCGCTACTCTAGAGGGGCAATTTGTTAGTTTGGCCCTAACAGTAGATAATGATTTGTACTTGGCATATAATCATAACACGGGGCTAAGTTCTACCGATGGCTTAACGGTCCAATATTTTAATGTGGGTCTAAATGCCTTTCAGTCAGTGGGGACAGCCCCTATTGCGGCGGCAGGGATGGCTACCTCTATTGTTTTATGTGCCGATAGTTCAGATTTGTACCTCGCTTTCGTTGATTCTCTCCAAAATAACAAACTGTCCGTTATGCAATACGACGGAACTAGTTGGAATTATTTGGGGAATGCAGGACTTACTGCCTCTGCAGTAAACAGCCTAAGTTTTGAAGTAATTGAAGGCACTCCTTTTGTAGCCTTTGACGACGCTGATTATAATTTTAGTGCCTCGGTGATGCATTACGATAGCAACACTTGGGCCTATTATGGTGCAGCTGGTTTTTCAACTTCGGCAGTCGAGGCAGTTTCGTTAGCCCAAAAAGATGGGGAGGTCTATGTTGCCTTCAAAAAAAGCAATGATGGTCGTCTGTCAATGATGAAATATAGGGTATCGGTGTCTACAGAATCTATCGCAACCTTAAGCAGATTAATAACTGTTTACCCCAACCCGGCACAGGCATCTATTGCGGTCGAAACAACTTTAACATTGCAAGAGATGAAGCTTCTAGATTTAGAAGGCCGCTTGTTAAAAGTTGTATACAACAGGTTTATGTCCTTAGATGATATACAAGCGGGTGTTTATATTTTAGAAATTCAGACAGATAAAGGCAGCTTGAATCGTAAAATAATAAAGCAGTAAGCATCATTACGATACACCTTGAAGCAGCTGTTTAACAGCTGCTTTTTTTGTTTTAACAATTACCTAGCTAAACTAAAGTACTATTATTTACGAATCCGAAACGAGCGATCGTATTTCATAAAAGCTTTGTGGTCCATCAATCTTGTTAAATAATCAAAAATATTTATTTTAAGATAAGGCAACAATTGTTGTTTTCTAATTTTATTAATAATATTTTCAAGTTGAAATTACAAACAATTCAAGCAGCAAATACATGAAGCTATTACATACAGCCGATTGGCACATAGGTAAAGTATTGCACAAACAAAGCCTAGCCGAAGAACAAGCACTCTTTTTAGATTGGTTAATAGATTTAATAAATAAAGAGAAGATAGATGTCTTGTTGATATCAGGCGATGTTTTTGATCATTCTAATCCTTCTGTCAAAGATCGTCAATTGTATTATACATTTTTGAAAAAACTTATTAATACGCAGACCCAAATAATTATTACGGGCGGTAACCACGATTCGATTGCAGTGTTGAATGGCCCCAAAGATATCTTAGAAATGCTTCAGGTGCATATTGTTGGTGGTGCCACTGCCAATTTGGAGGATGAATTAATTGAAATAAGAGGAAAGGATAATCAATTAGAATTGGTTGTTGCTGCGGTCCCTTTTTTGAGAGATAAAGACCTACGGACGCTTCAGCACGACCAATCTTTCCAAGACAAAACCGAGGCTGTTCGGGCAGGTATTTGCCATCATTATGAAGCGATAGCAAACCTATGTCAACAAAAATATCCCGATACTAGCGTTGTGGCTATGGGGCATTTATATGCTCGAGGAGTATCAATCAGCGAAAGTGAACGTGAAATTCATGTTGGAAACAGTGCTGCTATTACTGCCGATGTTTTTTCAGATGTTTTTGACTATGTTGCATTAGGGCACATTCATCAACCACAAATTATCAACAAAAACCCTATGATTCGCTATTCAGGCTCGCCTGTAGCGCTGAGTTTCTCTGAAAAGAAAGACGAAAAAATAGTCTTAGTAGTCGACTTTTCAAGGCATTCAATAACAATTCCTAAGCCTGTAAAAGTACCCCAGTTTAGAGCCCTAAAAAAGCTCAGTGGTACCTTTGCGCAGGTACAGCAGCAATTATCTGTAATCGAAAAAAATCATTTACTTCCCACCTTTGTCGAACTAGAAGTATGTGCCCCCAAAAGAGATATTGACCTGATTGCACAGGTAGATGAGTTTGTATTTGAGTATGCAAAACAAGACATTGTCAAAATACTGAAGCATCGGATCGATTTCGAACAAGAAGATTTGAGTACGGCTGATTTGTTTCGAGAGGGCATTCACATCGAAGATTTGAAGGTAGAAGATGTTTTTGCGAAGCGACTCGACAGCCTTCAATTTGCTGAAGCCGAAAAAGCTGAAATGATAGAGCTATTTGGCGATTTATTAGAGACCTACTATCAAAAAGAACCCAAATGAAAATAATCAGCATACGATTCAAAAACATAAATAGTCTCAAAGGAGAACATCAAATTCGATTCGATAAGTACCCACTGCAAGATAGTGGTATTTTTGCTATTACGGGTCCTACCGGTTCGGGCAAATCTACCCTGCTTGATGTGATAACGTTGGCATTGTTTAATCAAATTCCACGCTTACCAAAAGTAAGTAAAACAGAAATAACCAAGAGTGGGTCGGTGGTTACCCACAATTGCAAAGAGGCCTTTGCCCAAATTACTTATCGTGTCAAAAACAATGAATATACTTCGGTATGGAGTATTAGTCAGACCAAAAAAGGGGCGTTCAAAGATTATGAGATGACACTTTTTAAACCAGATGGAATACCATTTGATTTGAAAAAAAGTGAGATTCCAGCTCAGAACGAAGTCCTTATTGGTTTAAAATATCAACAGTTTATCAAGGCTATTTTACTTTCACAAGGAGAATTTGCACGTTTTTTGAAAGCCAAAAAAAATGAACGCGGTAAATTGTTGGAAGACATAACAGGCACCGATATTTACCGTCATTTGGGCGAATTGTGCCATCAAACCTACAAAAATTATCTTCAAGAACTGGAACAAAAGCGTCAAGAGTGGGAAGTAATAGAAGTACTTTCAAAAGACGCTGTAAAGGAATTAAAAAACGATCAAGTAACCTACAAACAGCAAGTTGAACAAGTCGGTGCGGAATTGACGCGTTTGCAGAAAGCTGTAGAAATCAAGCAAACTTTATTGCAATTTCGGCAAAATCTATCAGTGGCCCAACAAAACCAAATCAAATTAGATAAGGAATTAAGGGCCTTTCAGCCGGATGCCGAACGCCTAAAGAAGCACAATGAACTGCAAGAACTTGCGGTCGATTTTAGTCAGTATCAGCAAACAAAAGTGATCATAAAAAGTGCGTTGAATAACCAAGTTAGTCTCAAGGAAAGCTTGGCTAAGGCTAGCAATCAATTACAGCATATCCTTCAAGAAACTACCTCTTTAGTGGGCGCTACTGTCCAATCAAGTCATTTTGTTGGACAAATTAACGCCTTTTACCAAGAAGTTTCTAGCCTAGACAATGCCTTGGATAGTCTCAAAGATAAAGGTAAGACAGAACGTCAGCGGGTGAATCAGGCTATAGCGTCAAATCGCTTAAATATAGATACCAAAGAAAAACCTTTAGTAGCCATACAGGTATTGAATCAACGTATTAACCAAGCAAAAAAAAGCCTCTCCGAAAACGGTATTAAATCTTATAATTTAGACCAACTAGAACAATTAAAGGCCTTGGTTGTCAAGTTCAGAGGTGATCTTTTGTTTATGAACGAGTGGATGGGCTTGTTAAAACAAATTAAGCAAATTGAACAAGATACACAAGTTGCACAGCAGCAACAACAACAATTAGTGCTACGTTTGGCCTCTATAAAACCTTTGCTTCAAGAAAAACAAAAGGTACAGAACTTGCTGATTCAACAACTTGATATGTTGCAGCTTCAAAAGGATACAGCCCTCAAGCAGGCTAGTATGGAGGCGCATCGTGCTGCTCTAAAACCTGGCGAAGCTTGCCCACTTTGTGGTTCGGAAGCGCATCCTTTTGTGGTAGATAGCCCCCCCCTAGTTAGTATTGTCGAAACCCAACTAAATAAATGTCAGGAGTCGCTTCAATTATCTGAGCAAGAACTTAAAGCCCTAGAAAAGCAAGAAATAGAGCAACAGAGTAGTTTGAAGTACCTTCAGGCTGCTATCAAAGACCTAAGCTTCAAAAAAAAGCAATTAAATAATCAGTTAGAAGCACAAAAGGAATTGTATCAAGAAAAAGATTCCTTGCCTCAACAAGTAGAGGAGGGCCTGATTCAACGACTCAAAATAAAAATAGAAAAACAAGAAGCGTTGCTATCTACCTTGCAAGCATTACGATTGCAGGAAGCTTTGTTATCCGATTTTGAAAAGTTACAAACGATTTTGGAGCAACATGCTGATTTGTATCAAAAACGTAAGGCTATTTATAGAGGCAATTCAATAAAAGATGATTGTCAGCAACTCGAAAAAGAGTTTAATGCTGTACAAATGGCGCTGCTTAAAGCCAATACAGGTATTGACAAAGAAATTAAAATAGTAGCTGAACATCAACTACGATTAGAAAAACTACAAAAACTACTTTCTGTAGCCATCAAGCAATATAATTTGTCATCGATAGAGGTGCTTAATGAATTGCTTTTAGCGCCTGAATTCTACAAAACGTTAACGCAAAAAAAGGAATCATTTACTATCCAAAAAACACAAATAGCCACGGCGATTCAACATTCGAAAGAACAAATCGAAAAAGACCTTGAACGCGATAAATATCCCGACATAGATTTAGAGCAATTAAATAATAAGCAAAAAGTTTGTGCAGATTCTTATCAGCAGCTGACGCGATCGATGGCAAAGGTAGAGGCACAAATAGACCGGGATTCTCAAGATAGAATACGTATAGAAAAACTCAAGAAGGCAAGTACATCTTTGTCGGAAAAGGTAGCAAAATGGAAAAAAATGGATTTGTTGATTGGTGATGCCAAGGGAAATAATTTTTCGAATTTTGCACAAGCACTCACCTTGCAAAATCTTTTGGTTTATGCCAACAAGCGCATTCAAAAACTGACCGATCGTTATTTAATTGTTCCGCCTGAAAAAGAAGGAACCTTACGAGTTCTTGATTTGTATCACGGCAATATTAGTCGTTCGGTAGCTACGTTGTCGGGAGGAGAAACTTTTTTGGTAAGTTTGGCCTTAGCCTTGAGTTTGTCGGATATGGCATCTAAGACTGTTTCTATCGATAGTTTGTTCATAGACGAAGGCTTTAGCACACTCGATAAAGATGCTCAACAAATGGCCCTAGATACACTCGATAATTTGCAGTCGGTCAGCCAAAAAACAATCGGGGTGATTTCGCATGTAGAAGCACTCAAAAGCAGAATAAATGTACAAATTCAATTGGATAAAAACGCCCAAGGGTATTCAAGTTTAAAGGTTTCGGACGGTAGTGCCGAATAAGTATTTAGACTGCTTTTGATGCGCTGAATAGCAAGTTTTGTTTTGAGAAAGAACGCCTATGAATTTTCCTAAAAAAGCGACTACGTTTAAGGAGTCTACCAAATTATTGTTTGATGTTTTATTAAAATTTTAGAAGAATGAATTACATAAACTTTACCCCTCTATTGATAGCGCTAGCTATATTTGCGATACTTCAGGGTTGCAAAGGGCCTTCTGTCAATTCCGAACTGTCGACAGATTCAAGCGGGCAAGATAATCATCAATTGCTACAGGACTCCGTCGAGCAATCAAGCGCACTAACAACTTCTTCTGCCTTGCAAATACCTCAAGGTTATACTGTTTTTGATAAAATTGCGGGCGATTTAAACAAAGATGGGATTCAAGATTCTGTTTTTATTATAAAAAAAATCGATCCAGGACAAATCATAGTTGACGAACTTAGAGGTTCATTAGATCGTAACAGAAGGGGGATTGTGGTGTTTCTTAGCGAGGATAATCAATATCAAGTAGCTTGTCGAAACTTGGCTTGTTTTTCTTCCGAAAACGAAGATGGGGGTGTTTACTATCCACCTGAACTATCAATAGACATTCAGCAAAATAAATTGTATATTGCTTATCAGCATGGGCGTTACGGTGCCTGGACTTATACGTTTAGGTATCAAGCAAATCAATTTGTTTGCATTGGTTTTGATAATAGCGAAAATTATGGTCCTGTAATTCAACAACAAACGAGTATCAATTTTTTGACGCAGATGAAGCAAGTCAAAACCAATACAAATGACTTGGCTGAAGATAGTGGAGAAGAGGTGTTTGAAGAACAATGGCTCGAACTCGAAATCAATCAACTACAGGTATTGTCA
>CAJQQM010000176.1 GCA_905480485.1 uncultured Aureispira sp. | reverse complement strand
CTAAAAAATTATATGCAGCTCATCCATTTTCGTCTTGATAATTGGAGTTAGTTGCTGTCAAAACTGATTTTTCTCTTCCTGAATTTTGAGCTGTACAAACTTTTTCAAGTTAAACCTATTCATAAAGAAAACAGAACTCTAGAACATGGATTTTGATCTACGGACATTTATTTGGGAGAATCTTGAGGCAGCAGGTGTGATTGGTGGATATGTTTCCATATCTATTATTAGTATTGCCGCTATCACTTTTTTGACGAGTAAAAACGTACAAAGCAGACCGCATAGAATTCCTAGATGGGCACAAGCAATTACAGGGGCTATGTTGGGTGTTATACCGGGTTGTGGTGGTACTATTGTCGCATCTTCCATGTATAAAAATCAAAAACTATCCTTTGGTGGTTTATTAGCTGCTTTTATTACCACACTAGGAGAAGGTTCATTTGTTTTGTTAGGTGCATCAGACGAAGCTAGCGTCGCTTCAAATATTCAAGCATTTATGGTGGTCAATATTGTTGGGTTTATTGTGGGTGTTTTGGTTGGCACTTCCGTGGATTTGTTGGGGCTAAAAGGTGGTACATCAACCACTACCACTGTTAAAGTAAACGATCTACCTACCGCACAAAAAGGGCCTGCCCTTGCGCAGCTTTTTGTAAACAAAATAGGGTTCTCGCTCATTTTAGTCATCGCTCTATTTTTAGCCCCTGGTTCTGTAATGGCCCTTTGGGGAGGAAGTATCTCTGTTATCGAAAACCTTACAGTTTGGACCTGTAGTGTATTTACACTAATCAGTGTGGTATATTACATAACACAACGTTTTGTTCTGAAAGAGGCCTGCCACACGGGCAATCATTCCAATCTAAAAGAAGCCTTGTCAGAAGCCGTTGCTGATACAACTATGGTAATCAGCTATGTATTTTTAGGCTTAATCATAGCTAATTTTTTGATTGATGTAGTAGTGGGGCCTGAGGCATTTAATACCTGGATGAGTGCCTCCTCAAGTCTTGTTGTGCTTTTGTCGGCTTTAATTGGTGTCACACCTGGCTGTGGTGGGATGATAGCGGTTGCTGTTGCCTTTATCACGATACCTGCTTTTCCGATAGCGGCCCTACTAGCAGGTTCGATAGCCACAAGTGGAGATGGTATTTTCCCGCTTTTAGCCGAAAACAAAAAAGATGCCTTGCGCATAACAGGCTATAGTTTTGTGCTCGCATTATTGGTTGGGTTCGTTGCTTTAGCCTTGGGCTTTTGACAAAAAAAAGCTAAAAACCGTAGCCGAGGGCCTATACCCCTACATTTATTTTTGGACCACAACGCCTAGTCAAGCAGACCGCATCAATGCAGTGCAATTTCTATTGATGTTTTTAAACTTCTTCATCTGCCTTGTGGTATGTAAATTAATCGGCTTAAAATAAACAGCAAAAAAAAGCATGCATTCTATCAAAAGAATGCATGCGCGTATATTTTATGGAAGTAAGACCGATTATAATTTAGCTAACAAATCTTTCTTTTTGTCGTTAAACTCTTGTTCCGTCAAAATACCCATTTCTTTTAACTCCCCCAATTCTTTCAGGGTTTTCATAATGTCTTCTCTTGACATTTTGTCATTAGCCCCGCCTGCTTGATTGTTATTTTGCTGATTAGCGCCAGCATTATTGTTTTGCATCATTTGCTGCATCATCATTTGTTGCATCATCAAATCGTTGCGCGCACCTTTCATACCTTCGTAATTGCCTTTCTCTGCTGCAATTTTGTCTACGTCCATCTGATTGAGTTGCTGCATTTTGTTGATGTGCTTGTCAGAAGTCAAATTGGCTTTGGCTATTTGCTTCATATGTTCCGTAATTTCAGGAGGCAAAGAAACCGACGTAATCTGAAATTTAGTTAACTCCAAACCAAAATCATTTAAATCTGCTTGGATTAAGGGGCGAATCGTTTCGCCTAATTCAGAATACTGAGAATAAATTTCGAAAGCAGTCGCTGAAGATTCAGTTAAAGCTTCAGCAAATTTAGGAACAACCAAGCCTCTAAAAGCATCTTCAAGTTCATCTACTTTTAGACTAGCACTTGTGCCGGCGTATTCTCTAAAAAACTTTTTGGGATCGTTGATACGCATAAAATAAGTTCCAAAAGCCCGAACTTCTATTCTGCCCGCTTCAGGGTCTTTGACAAAAATAGGATTCGGTGTACCCCACTTAAAATTGGTCATTTGACGCGTACTCACAAAATATACATCCGCTTTGAAGGGAGAATTAAAGCCATGTTTCCAAGACTTTAAGGTAGTGAGAATTGGCATGTTCTCGGTTTTCAACTCATGCCTTCCTGGCCCGTAAATATCGGCAATTTGCCCTTCATTAATAAAGATAGCTACTTGCGATTCACGAACAGTTAATTGAGCACCGTATTTAATATTACAATCTTTATCAGGAAATTTCCAAAGTACAGTTTCTTTACTTTGTTCTTTCCATTCAATTACTTCTAATAATTCATTTTTAAGAAAACCAAACATATTTCAATTGATATTTATAAGGTTAATGATTAGACATTTTTTAATTTAGCCCCCTGTAGCACGACGCAGACCCTCCATTTGTGTGGTCCAAAATTGATTTTCTTCATCTACTTCGTCGTCATCACAAAACGCTGTAATCACAAGAATAGTTTCACCAGTTACCTCTGAACGACTCAATTGAAAATCAAGGTATTCATCCATATCCGAAAACTCGTCCCACTCTAGACGCAACTGTTCGTTTTCAACATCCTCCAAAACAGTAGCTTCTTCTTGTTCTCCATCCCATTCAAACACAAAACGTTTGTCGACAATATTGCAATCGTCGCAAAACCAGCGAATCAAACAATCAGGAGTGGTTAAGAATTTGTAGATGATTGTCGGAGATGCTCTGAACAAAAACTCCATATTAAATGATACTCGATCCATATACTTTTTTTTAGATATATATAGTTGTACAAAAAGTAAAAAAGCTTAAAAGCTGTATGCTGTAATTTTTGTTAATGAATAGCCACAGTATTTATTCTTTTAAAGTTAGAACTTAGTTAATGACTTTGTCGTACAATTTAATAGGATACTCAAAGCTGCATCAACACGGATACACAATAAAAATAAAAAATTCAATTTTACAAAAAAAACATCTAAAAATATATGAGATTCGTCCAAAAACTGTTCAAGCTGAATAAAAATCGGCTTTTTTGGAACAATATCATCGAAAAAACGTTTGACTAACTTGGATTTTGCTTTGCAAAAACTATTATTTCTATTTTTTTTTCTTACTTTTGTGCTCTGTTTAATAATAAATTCATCAAAGAATAATATTGCCTTTAAAAACAAATCTGTTTTATGCGACAACTAAAAATAACCAAATCCATTACCAATCGAGAAAGTCAATCACTTGAAAAATACTTGCAAGAAATTGGAAAGGTTGACTTATTGACCCCTGAGGAAGAGGTAGATTTGGCGAAAAGAATTAAACAAGGCGATCAAATTGCGCTAGAAAAACTTACAAAAGCCAACTTGCGTTTTGTAGTTTCTGTAGCCAAACAATATCAAAACCAAGGTTTGTCTTTGAGTGATTTAATCAATGAGGGTAATTTAGGCCTCATAAAAGCAGCCCAACGATTTGACGAAACTAGAGGTTTTAAATTTATATCTTATGCCGTTTGGTGGATTCGTCAATCTATTTTGCAAGCTTTGGCCGAACAATCTCGAATTGTTCGTTTACCGCTAAATAAAGTAGGTTCATTAAACAAAATCAACAAAGCCTTTTCGAAACTCGAACAGGAATACGAACGCGAACCATCTTCAGATGAATTAGCTGACATACTTGAAATCCCTTCTAACGAAGTAGAAACTACCTTAGGTGTAGCTGCCCGTCATATTTCGATGGATGCCCCCTTTGTTGAGGGAGAAGACAATTCTTTGTTAGATATCCTCGAGAATACCAATACACCCAAAACAGATGCGCAATTAGAATACCTCGAATCTTTGAGAGAAGAGATTGAACGGTCTTTGTGTTCTTTAACAGAACGACAAAAAGAGGTAATTAAACTGTATTTTGGAATTGGCTTCGAACATCCAATGTCTTTAGAAGATATCGGAGAAAAATTTGGCCTTACAAGAGAACGTGTTCGACAAATAAAAGACAAAGCTATCAACAAGCTGAGAACTTCTTCTTCCAAAAGTAAGTTACTTAAAGCCTATTTAGGCAGATAGTGATACAGATATTCATGTAAATTTAAAAAGGCCAAGTATTTTATACTTGGCCTTTTTTTTAGGACTGACAATAGGTATAAACGCCTCTCCTAGGGTTCTATTGCATCAAGAATAAACTGTGTAACTGTTAATTTTCGTTTGTTCATAAATCGTAACATGCGTTCGTCGTCGATACCAAGTGTTTTTTGAACCACCGATTGTGACATGATGGGAAAAAGACAAAGCGACATAATATTGACAATTAACTCTGCCGAACGAATATCTGATCTAATATTTCCTCGTTCAATCTCAGCTTGCAGTTGTTCGTTGATTAAAGGAATAATTTTCCCTATGACCCCACCTTCAAGGTGTAATACGTTATTAAATAGCTTTTCGGGGTTCTGACTCAGTTCATTTATAATGAAGTTGGACAAATAAGGTTCTTTCAAGAATAAATCTATCAACATTTCTACCAAATGTGTGATTTTTGATTTTAAATCAGATTCTTCCAGAAATACATGCATCAAAACCGGCGTCACCGACTGTACAGATGCCTCAAAAACTTTATCAAAAAGTTTGTCTTTAGATCTGAAATAATAATGTAACATCGCTTTATTGACGCCGGCATCGTCAGCAATTTCTTGCATTCTAGCCCCTTTTAAGCCCTTTTGATAAAAAACTTTTTTGGCTGACAATAATATTTTTTCCTCTGTTGGTGTTTTTTTCAAAATCATATGTTTTTGGTCTATCGTATAGAATGCTACCTGCAGCATTCGACAAATATTCAAGCTTTTTGACGGTAAAACTGTTAAATGATTTCAATCCAATCATCTTCATGAAAATCGTGAAACTGCTGCAGCAACTTTCCACTTGATTCGTACATCTCTTGAAAACGTTCTTCTACCAATTTCAAAAATGGTGCATCTACCATATCCTGAATTGCTTTCAAAGAATTAATTTTGTCCGTTTCTCTAAATTTAAAGGTTTGTTCCACCACATCGGCTTCAAACTTTACGATATATTTATCGTTATTCTTAAATACAGTTGTTTTGTATCCTTGAGTATCCAAATAACCTATTATTCTCATCTTTAATGTATCTTTTTAAAAATCATTTATAGCAAAAATATAAATTTCAACCTTCAATTTCTGTTTTTTCTCCTTTTTGTTCGGTATATTCTTACCTGTAAACAACAAAAAGTGACACTTAATGAGCAAAACCCTGTAAGTTTATGATTTTGAGAAAGGTTTTAGAACTAGAAAGGTAACATTTAAGCACAAATTTATATAAACCAATAAGGTATTGTCTGTATTACTACCAAAATCTTTCAACATGTCCGATAAGCAAGCAACTGATTCAACACAAAAACCACAATTAATACAACTTGGATGGTTGTTCGTATCTTCTACTTTGATATTGCTGATAGGCTGTTGTGTTTTTTACTTCCTATCTCCTAGCGAACAAGAAAAAAACGTAGCCAATTCTATGGTTTTCAATGACAACTTAGAAGATAAATCTGAGTGGATGCTAGCGACAAGAAACAGCAAAACAACTGCTGAAGCTAGTTTTTTAGAGATAAGAGAAGGCATTGAGTATTACCAAAACAAAGCGTACGACAAAGCTATCCCTATATTTCAAGATTATTTGGAAAACAATGCAGCCGCTAGCGATTACAATACTATCGAGTTTTATTTAGCTGTATCCTATTTAGGGCAAGGAGAAACGGAAAGAAGTACCGTACTACTTGAAAAAATTAGCCGCAGCGATAATAAGACGCTCAAAGAGGATGCTATTTGGCATTTATCACTTGCCTATGCTAGAATTGGCGATGTGGACGCTGCCAAAGAACAAATGGAACTACTGGTTGATAGCAAAAAGTATGCAGCACAGGTACATAAATTATTGCACCCAAGCAAAACAAATGTAGCCATAAACTAGACCAAGCTTTCCCAAAAAATCCTGCATGGTTTTTTTTAAAATAATTATTGAGCATAATTAAAATATTGACTTTCAGTGTTTTTAATTACAATAAAAAAAAATTATTGAATGTTATGGCAGCAGAATCGTATGCACAGCCGTTGTATAGTTGAGTTCATTAATTGTTAATCTTAAAAAGCCAGTTATAGCGTAATTTTACATCACTAAGCAGTTATTTTCTTGAAAAATAAAATTTAAAACATGGCTATTGCTTTGAATATTCCATCTAAAACATACCGAAAAGAGAATCAAAAGAGTGTCAACGAGGCTAGTTTGATTGCTGCATGTTTGAATGAAGAAAGATGGGCACAAAAAGAACTTTACGAAAAGTTTTTTGGTAAAATGATGGGCGTTTGTCTCCGATATTCTAATAATGGAGAAGATGCTAAAGATATACTAAACGAAGGATTCATTAAGGTATTCCGTTATTTACACCGCTACAAAGTAGGTACTTCTTTAAATGGTTGGATACGACGCATCATGATTAACACCTCTATCGACTTTTATCGTAAATCAATTCGTCATCGCACGGAAGATTTGGAATATGCTGTTAATACTAAATCTACCAATGAAGACGCTATCAGTAATTATTCTGCCAAAGAAATTTTGGCATTGATACAAAAACTTCCCCCTTCTTACCGGGCTGTATTTAATTTATATGCTATTGAAGGCTATTCGCATCGCGAATGCGCACAGCAACTCGGAATTTCAGAAAGCACCTCGCGGTCCAATTTGGTTAAAGCGCGGACGAAGCTTAAAGTAATGCTTGAAAAACTCTACAAATAATACGAATACCACATGAAAGATAAAGATTTTGATTCTATTGACAAACTCGCCAAAGAAGTACTACAAGACTTTGAGGCTAATTTAGACCCATTAGATTGGTTAGAAATGGAACAACAGCTTAATGCAGAAACAGCTATTGACCAAATGGCTAAAACTGCCTTAGAAGATTATGAACCGAGTTTCTCTGAAGCCGATTGGTTGCAGTTTGAGCAACATCGAAAACGCAAAAAACAACCGATTCCATTGGTTCCCTGGATTAAAACGGCCGAAATGGGCATGGTTTCACTCTTTATATTTACACTCATCAACTTTTTTCCACAAAACGATTCGCACAAATATGAACAAACGCCTACACAACAGCCAAATACACAGCAAGAATCTCCTATAGTTGCTTCAAATGCACTGCCTGTTCTGTCCAAACAGCAAGCTGATGAATACTTTAACACAGAAGCTTCTGCAAATAAAAAAGCAGCTACATCAACGGCTTTATTGTCCAATACCCAAAAGAAAAGCACCGTTTCGAGCACAGTAGATAAAGCATTTAATCAGAAAAATCGATCGGCAACTACAGCAGAAATATCTGTTAAATCATCAGAGAACGTATCTGTCCCTACATCAAGACAAGAAATTGCCTCAAATTCTGTAGCTATTTCAAACCCAACCAACCTAGCAGTATCCTTTGACCAAAACAACAAACAGCCATTAAATACTTCTACCAATCAAAATCAGTCGGTAGTTGAAGGTCCAAGTGCTGCCCAAAAAATCGCCTTAAAAAACAAGGCTTTGAAGCTATTATTACCCATCCACATTCAACCTCTTTCCTTAAATACTGAGCCGATAACTAAGCTCGAACCCATTCAACTCAAAAAATCAATTTACAAAAAAGTATATCTTGGAGGCTTGACTAGCCTTGCTGCTAATTTTGAAAATGATTTGGGCGGTAGCAGTGTTGGATATGGTGCCGGATTGAGTTTTGACATCGAATTTGGATCTAAATTTGGTTTGAAAACAGCATTAATTGCCAGTTCAAAACGCTACAGTCTATCCGAAAATTATGAAGTAGCCTCCAATTCAAATGATAATATTGTTTATTCGGTAGCGTCTACAGTTCGAACGCACTTAGTAGTCATCGAAGTACCTTTAGATGTTCAATTTACCTTTTTCCGTAGCGACAAATGGAAAATTTATGCAACGGCTGGTGTCAAAGGAAATTTAATTAGCAGCAGAACCTACAGTGGCAATGAAAAAACAAGTTTAAATGGTCTTACCCTCACTAAAGATATTCAAAATAATCAATTCAACAGAGGTTTGATGGAGGGAGGAAGTTTGAATCAGAATGTCTTTTTGTCGGTAGGCGGAGGAATCGGCTTAGAACGTCAACTAGGTGACCGTGTAAGTATTTATTTGCACCCTGTTTACCGTCACGCCCTAACGGCAGTAGATGGCATTCGAATACATTCATTTAATTTCAACATAGGGATCCGCACTTCTTTGTAAGTACTTTTCAACATGATTATAGATTTTAAGAATAAATCCCCCTATAGTTAGTATCTTTGCGGTACTAACTATTTTTATATTCTAAACTATGAATCAGACGCCCTACTTTATTTCTGCAATCGATACGGATGTTGGCAAAACAATTGTTTCTGCTATTCTTGTTGAAGCATTGAAGGCAGATTATTGGAAACCAATTCAAGCAGGTAATTTAGAAGACAGTGATACGATGACCGTTCAGTCTTTGATTAGTAATTCAACCAGTCAATTTTATTCGGAAACCTACCGTCTTAACACGCCTGCTTCGCCTCATTATGCCGCAGAAATAGATGGCTTGCAATTAGAAGCCCATTCTATTCAGCTACCAAAAACCTCCAATCAACTGATTGTCGAAGGTGCAGGTGGCTTATTTGTTCCTATAAACGACAAAGCCCTACTTATCGATTTGATGCAAGACCTTAATATTCCTGTTATACTTGTCATCAAAAATTACTTGGGTTCTATTAATCATAGCCTAAGCTCGATTTATGCACTTCAACAAAAGGATATTCCAATTAAAGGTCTTATTTTTAACGGACCTTCTGTAGCGTCCTCCGAAGACTACATACTGCAATACAGTAAGCTGCCATTAATAGCCAAAATACCAGAGCTAAGTGCCATTTCTAAGCAAACAATAAGAGAACAGGCTGAACGGATAAAATTAAATTTATCTGGACAATAAAACACAAGCTGACTACTTTAAAAGCTTGATTTTTAGCATATAATTGCCTTTTAGTGTAAAAAACTAATTTTTATTAATTTAGTCTTTGTTAAAATGAAACTTTTTGGGGGTTCTTGCCGTTCAAATGTATAAGCAAAATCCACTAAACCACAGCTACATGAGACAACTTAAAATAACACAAAAAATTACTAAAAGAGACAGCCTCTCTCTTGACAAGTATTTGAACGAAATTGGCAAAATTAGCCTGATAGATTCTGAAGAAGAAGCTGTCTTGGCTAAACAAATTCGGGCGGGCAATGAAGAAGCCCTGCATAAAATTACCCGAGCTAATCTTCGATTTGTTATTTCTGTTGCCAAACAATATCAAAACCAAGGCCTTCCTCTTATCGATTTAATTAATGAAGGAAACATGGGACTGATGAAAGCTGCCAAGCGTTTTGACGAAACTAAAGGCTTCAAATTTATTTCTTATGCAGTTTGGTGGATTCGTCAATCAATACTTCAAGCAATCGTTGAACAATCTAGGTTGGTACGTCTACCGCTCAACAAAATAGGCACTAACAATCGTATTAACGAAGCTTATCATTCTTTTATGCAGCAATTTGAACGCGAACCCTCTGCCTCTGAATTAGCCGACTTAGTAGGCTTAACCGAAAAAGAAGTCCGCAACATTTTACGCATAAGTGGCAAGCACATTTCGGTGGATGCACCGGTAGGCAGCGATTCTACTGGTAGCGATTCGATGACAATGCTTGATACCCTAGCCTATGCTACAGGCAGTGATGGACCTGAAGGAGGCCTAATGGACGAGTCGCTCAAAGAAGAAGTCAAAAAGGGACTAGAATCCCTTTCACCGAAGGAGTTACAAGTTATATCTGCTTATTATGGCCTCAACAATCAACAGGCAATGACGCTTGAAGAAATTGGTTATCTCTGCGACCTAACCCGAGAACGCGTCAGACAAATAAAAGAACGGGCCATTAGAAGGTTACGAAAAGCCAACAACCGAAACAACTTACGATCATATTTAGGATAGATTAAATACTTTTCAAACACCTTGCTTCTGCAAGGTGTTTTTTTTGCTTTAGTAATAGCATAACACAATCTTCTTGCACTTTTTGAGCAGCTAGCTGTACAAATCAAGACCAAATTCAAATCATTTAGGCTTTTTAAAAAAAGTGGCACTATTTTTTTATATTTTTGTTTGTCAATCTTACTTATACATTAACACGATTTGAACGATGAAACATATTGCTTTAATTTGTATGATTTTTATGAGCTTTACTTCTTTGACGCACGCACAGCGCCCAAAAGCCAAAACAAATTATTGGGATATCATGACGGATGTAAGCATCAAAGCCAAATTTAACCCGGTTACTGAAAATTTTGACAACACACCAACTTTTGGCAAAAAAGTACTAAAACTTGATGGTAAAAAAATCTTTCTAAAAGGATTTATCATTCCAGCTGACTTGACCAAAGGACGCATGACGCTCTCAAAATTTTCGTACAGTTCATGCTACTTTTGTGGTGCTGCGGGCCCTGAGTCTGTGATCGAAATTGTTGCCAAAAATCCGATTATTTATCGTATGGACAAACCCATCAGCCTAGAAGGCACGCTGCGTCTAAACCGTAGCACCGAAGACCGTGAATACGACCCCTTTCGTTTATTGTACATATTAGAAGATGCTACTTATTATAGCCCCGAAAAATAAGATGGTATTTTTTAGACTTTAGAATAGGGATTTAATATTAAAATACAGACCTTTACAAGAATCATTGAGCAATATTGCTCTTTTTCTAAACCGCAGTCTTCGAATGTATTTTAAAAATTCCAGTCCTCATCATTGGTTTTTGTCCCTTTTTTTGTTGGTGCTTAGTTGTAACTACTCTTGGGCACAAGGAGAACAAGATGCCCCAACAGGCAATTTATCTACTCCCCAAGAAGCTGCCTTTCAACACATTTATTACTTACAAGAAGATCAATACAATTTAGATAAATCTGCCGAGGCTCTTCTCGGAAAAGGTAAATCTATCAGTGCAGAAAGCAGAGAACGCGCCATCAAACTCAAGCAGATACTCGACGGTAAAGGCCTAATTTTAAGGCCAGATTTGATTCCAGACGACCCCGACTACATTGATTCAGTCAGCGGAAACCATGTATATGTGCCCTTTCCTAAACACATGGCTCATATTTATCTTATTCGTCCAACCATTGGCAAAAATAAACGCAATCGGAAGTTGGCTAATTTTTGGCGTTATTCCAAAGAAAGCTACGAACTCATCCCTCAATTACACCGTGAAGTTTATCCCCTTGGTTCGCACTTAATTTTGGAAATGCTACCCAAGGGTGGAGCTACTTTTTTTGGATTAAAAAGTTGGCAATATCTAGCGATATTTTGTTTGATAGGAATAGCGATACTGTTGCATTTTATTACTTGGCGTTTGCTCAATATTATCTTTAGGCTTCTGGCAAGAACCAAGTTAGGAAAAGACCATTTCGATCCTGAAATCATTAAAAAAATATCCAGGATAATTAGTTATATGGTCGTTGCTTTTATCATCTTTATTTTCATACCGGTAATTATGCTGCCCGTTGGAATAAGCTACTACTTACTGGCAGCACTCAAAGTTTTCAATACCTTTTTTAGTGTTCTATTATTTCTTAATTTGGTCGAATTGGCGCGTTCATACTTCGAAAAAATTGTCGAAAAAACCGAAAGTAAATCAGACGATCAATTACTTCCTATCTTTATACGAATACTTAAATCTTTTATAATTGTAGGAGGATGCATACACATACTAGATGTCTTTGATGTTGATTTAACAGCGCTCATAGCAGGTCTTTCTATTGGCGGATTAGCGCTTGCCTTAGCAGCACAGGATACGGTCAAAAACTTGATTGGTTCGGTTATGATTTATGCAGACCGCCCCTTTAAAATTGGCGATTTTATCAGTTCGGGAGAAATCGTCGGGACTGTGGAAGATATTGGCTTTCGTTCGTCAAGAATACGAACGGCCGATAGTTCTTTGATTTCAGTACCTAATGGTAGTTTGGTAGATATGACTGTAAACAACATGGGTTCTATGACGTATCGCCGATTCAACACTACAATAGGACTTGCTTATTATACACCTCCTGCTATGATTGAAAAATTCATAGAGGGCTTAAAAGCCATTAATACTGCTCACCCACTGACCATGAATGACAAATATTTCATTCATCTAAATAATATGGGCGCTTCTTCGCTAGATGTCATGTTTATGGTGTTTTTTGATACGACGAGTTACGCTGAAGACCTTAAGGCCAAAGAAGCGTTAATTTTAAATGTGCTCAAACTAGCCGAGGCTTTAGAGGTTCATATCGCTTTCCCGTCTACCTCTGTTTATGTAGAAAGCATGCCTGAAAAGAAAGGTCAGATGCCTAACTATAACAATGAAACGATGGATCAATCCACGCAAAACTATCAAGAATTCATAAAAAAACTAATTAATGATAAATCCTAACACGAAAGCCGTATAACTGCAATTTAGCAATGTATTGCCCCTTGGATTAAGGCAATCCTTACGGCTTGTTAAAACATCAGAAGTTATTGTCTAATAATATTTTGACTGCAAATTTGCCTTTATTATACCTGCAAATTAGCAAAAATTAACTAGGACAACAACTACAACTTTAGCCAACAATAAATACACTTATAGGCTACGTTAGACAGCTCTACTAGTAGGCCTTAACAATCGTATTGATTTAATAAAAAAATTAGAATTAAAAGCATGGAAGAAAATTATCCAGGAGATGAAATTTTTGACCGCATAGAAACACTTTGCGAACAAGGTGAAGCGCATCTAGAGAATGGTCAAACGCGCACCGCTTTACAAAAATTTAAAAAAGCCTTCAAACTATTACCAGCTCCTCAAAAAAGCTACCCTACCGGAACTTGGCTTCTTACGATGATGGGCGATATACATTTTTCAATGGAAAAATATTCAGCAGCTTTTCAACGCTTTAGAGATGCCCTAGAATTTCCGGAAGGGAGTAGCAGTCCCTTTATTCAGCTTCGACTCGGACAAGCTGCCCTTGAAACGAACGAATTAGCCTTAGCAAAAGAACATTTGCAACTAGCTGTCGATGCAGAGGGCCTGAAAATATTTGACGACGAAAACCCTAAGTACCTACAATTCTTAGAATCTAAAACAAATTAAGACCCCAAATTATCCTTATTGTAATAAATAATTTAGTATGACTATTGATGAAATTATGCAAGCCCTAGAAGCTTTTGGCAATCCAAGCACCAAAAGAACACTCATGAGACATGGCGCTAAAGACCCCCTGTTTGGCGTCAAAGTGGCTGACCTTAAAAAAATCCTCAAAAAAACTAAAAAGAATTATGCATTATCTTTGGCTTTGTACGATACAGGCAATTCGGATGCTATGTATTTGGCCGGCTTGATGGCCGATGAAAAGCAAATGACAAAAGCTGATGTGCAAAAATGGATGGCAGGGGCTTATTGGTATTATTTAAGTGAATATACGGTTCCCTGGGTTGCCTCTGAAACTCCTTTTGGTTATGAATTGGCGCTTGAATGGATAGAATCAAAAGAGGAAATAACAGCTGCCTGTGGTTGGCAAACCTTATCCTGTTGGACCGCACTAAAAGAGGATTCGGACCTTGACTTAGAAGCTTTAACTCAGTTATTGAATCGGATTAGGTCATCGATTCATCAGGCTCCTAATCGGGTCCGTTTGTGTATGAATGCTTTTGTTATTGCGATCGGTTCAAATATTATATCTTTGACGGACTTAGCATTAGATGTTGCGCAAGAAATCGGAAAAGTGTCTGTAAGCAGAGGCGACACAGCTTGTAAGGTTCCCTTAGCCACAACGTATATTCAAAAAGTAATTGATAAAAACCGTGTAGGAAAAAAACGTAAAACCTGCCGTTGTTAAGCTTATTTTTAATCTGATAATAAATTGATGCAAATAATCGAAATCGAAGGTATTGGGCCCAAAAACACAGCCTTACTCAAAGCACTAAACATTCATACGGTTCAAGATTTACTTGAACAAGGCAGCACCGCTAAGCAGCGGTCAGCCTTGGAGAAAAAAAGCGGTATATCCGGCAAAAAATTATTGCGGTGGATAGGAATGGCCGATCTTATTAGAGTGTCCGGAGTGGGCAAACAATTTGCTGAGCTTCTAAAGGCCTCAGGTGTTGATACTGTCAAGGAATTGAGCCAACGAAATGCGCTAAATTTACATACGAAAATAATCGCCGTAAATGAAGTACAAAAATTGTCTAGAACAGTACCTGCTTATGTACAACTAAAACTTTGGATAGACGAAGCAAAGCAATGCGCTTCAACAATAAAATATTAAGTAGTGTTTTTAGTATTTTTTGCCGTGTTTATGGGCTCTATTTCGATTGTAGGCCAACTTGAGTTCTACATGCTCCCAGATTCTTACCTGATAATGTTGCGCTACCGACAACACAAACAAGAGTAACTGAGACGCACCTTTCGCTAAAACTTGTTCGGGATAAGTTGTATTAGCCGTCTGTTGCAACAAACGGCTAATTAAATAACTAAATTCTAAGACGATGGCAGCTAAGCTATATTTTTCGGTAGGCATCAGAGAAAGACTATCGTTTTCTTGTGTCCAAGAGCGCAAATTAGGAATCAAATAGATGCTGCTAAGGTCGACTTTTCGTCCGCCACACATATCCAAAATACGAATAACCGTATCCGCTAGTTCGTCTTCAAGACTGTCTTTTATGTTTTCTTTAAAAAATTGCTGAAATTCAGCAGTGCCTATTTTTTGTTGACAGTTGATACGTTCCTTAGCGTAGGTGCTTTTTCGCTCAGCTTCTAAGGCTTCAAACATCTCTGATTGAATCAACACTAATAGTTGGGCATTTGAACGGTCAAAGGTCCAAAAACCTTTCTTTTGGTTGTCCTCAAAAATTTGTTGTGCTAAGCTATTTAAATTAGGGAAGGCGGCCATTGTTTTTTTTTATGATAATAAATTAAATCGCTATAAGTATACAATCCAAATTAAGTTAATTTGTTCATATCTTTTTAAAATGAATCATTAATTTCATTTTAAATGACAGCAAAATAACCTTCAATTATTATATTGCATAACGATAAATTTTGGAAGTCATCAAAAAAGTAACATCATGAAAGCATTGCTTATAGGTATCCTTGTATTAAGTTCAATTCTGTCTAAAAGTTATGCGCAAGATAGTTGGGAAGTAGACCTTACGCATTCTTATATAGGATTTGACCTTACTTACATGGAAATCATTCCCTTTCATGGGCAATTCACTAAAATACAAGGTCTTGTAAGCGCCTCAAAAAGTGACTTTTCTGATATGGTAATAAGAGCAAAAATTGATGTTAATTCAATTAGTACAGGTTCTGAAAAAAGAGAAAACCATTTGAGAAGTAGCGATTTTTTTGATATTAGCAATCACCCAAGCATTATATTTCACTCTACCGCCGTAGAATCAATCAGAGTTGGCAAAGAGGATAAACTCAAAATTACCGGCGATTTAAGTATCCGTGGCATTACTAAATCTATCGAATTGATCGGAGGTTTTCACGGCGAACCAATCAACGACCCTTGGGGACACGTCAAAACAGGCTGTTCATTTAGAGGTAGTATCAACCGCCAAGATTTTGGAATTCAATACGGACAGGTGTTAGAATCAGGTGCCCTTGCGATTGCCAATCAAATAGACTTAATACTCGATATAGTCTTGATGAAAGATAGATAAAATCGAATTATCGTGCCAATCGATGCAATGCACCTTGAAAAACTTTTTGATCGCTGACAAGGCGATAAAAAAAGTAGCCTGTTTGGTTAACGGGCAATTCAAAACGCACTTGATTGCCTTCAAAGCTAAAGCCTTCTATTTTTTGCCCTTTAACATTAAACAGCTCAAAGCGGTAAGAGTCGGCCGTTGAAAGCTTAATAAAAATAGTTTGACGCGCATATGAAGGGTTTGGAAATAAAGTGTATTCCTTTGGAATAAGGGGTTTGAGATGGCTATTGTACAAGACTAGTGGCATAGAATCTGACAGCAGGGCAAGTTGACCAAAATTTGTTGTACTCCAGGGTGCTTCAAAGGAAAAATGATACGCTGAACTCGATTTTAGACTGTCATAACTTATTTGCCAACTATTTGACGCACCACGCACATACCGATGTTTAAGGAAAACTGAATTTGAATTGGACTGGTGGATAGGCATCGGGCTTTCTAATACCAAACTATCCAAATCAAGTACCCCGCGATGCTCTCCATAATTGTTAAGGATCCAATAACCTCCTGTATACAAATAATTATTGGGAATTATATCGGGTGATACATTCAAACGATTGACAACAATAGGTCCGTTAGGGATCAAACTATCGTTGAAATATAGCTTGGCAAAAGCCTCTTCAAAATGATAGCCCCCAGCTGAATCTACATCGATGGTTTGGCTGACACCCCCTCCGACCGGGGCTGTGGATAAAATACGACTCGCCCCACCCCTGAATTCGGCATGTAAATTCGCTTTTCGATCCAAGACTTTAGGCCCTAATGCATTAAATTGATAGTAATGAAGTAAAGAACTAGCCTGCTGTTCGTATTTAGTCAAATGCATCTGTGCTCTTATTTGAACTTGCGTGAGACTTGTATCCCATATGCATACTTCTTCAATTTGTCCAGTAAAATTACGACTGTTCCAATTTGCGTAGCGCCCTATAACGAGTGCATCCGACCATTGCATTGGAAACATAGTTGAATTATACACTGAAGAATCTCCATTTAAATATACCAAGGCTCGATCAGGCTTTATCACCAAGGCCACGTGCGACCAACTATCGACTGGCACAAATAACCCGCTGTGCCAAGACCACTGTGCCCCCTGCCATTGAAACATAAGTTCGTTGTTATTGTTCAACATAATACCGGCAGGTTGTGCCGAATTAGCATGTGTAACTATACCTGTATACTGTGCTTGTATGGTGTCGGGCTTAATCCAAGCGGTAATGCTGAATTGATTTCCATTATAATTTAATGGGCTTGTTTGAAGATAATCGTTGTTGGTTGATAACTGTAGGGCAAATCCTGCTACAGTATCCATTCTGCAATCATTATTAACTTCAATAAAATTCGTTAATAAAAGGCTATCCACCCCATTCGAATCCGTAACCGTTAGACGCACCGAGAAAACTCCGGAATTAGGAAAAAGAACCACTGGATTTTGATCGTTAGATTGCGCCGGCTGCCCTTGTTCAAATTCCCATAGATAAGAAGCGGAGGCGTTAGTATACGACAAAGAGGCAAAGTAAAAAGAATCACTCGGGCAATTAGTCGTTTGCTTATCAACAGCAATTTGGGCAATAGGCTTTATAGTTTCATAAAATGGGCATTCGTAAACTGAACGATTGCTCGCATTTCTAAGCATAGCATCCCTATAGTTGGCTGCCAACTGAACAGAATGTGTCCGAAGCGGCAAACCATTGTTGACTAATTGCCATTGTGACATAGTATCGTTTTTGTAATAAACAGCGTTTCTCGTACCCAGATATAAGCCTTTGTTGCTTCCTTGAAGATGCAGTAGATTGGTACTAAAAACACCATCTAATCCGCTTGCAGTAATATTTTGCCAAGACTGCCCCCCATCTTGAGATTCATATACTTGCTGTCCGTTCAAGTTCGGCCAACCTTCGTATTTAGATATTCGCGAAGCCCATAATAAATTGCTATCTAGTGCCGATAGGGCTATATCATAGCTTACCCATCTATTTTGGTTTATCAGGTTGTTATCCGGACTCACATCCGTCCAATGATAGCCTCCATCAGCAGACCGCAAAATTTTGCGGTCATCGGTATTGCCATCGGGATGATAATTTAGGAAAAGAATATTGGGATTCACCGATGAAATACGCAATGAAGTTAATAAACCAGCACCGAAAGAATGGACCAAAGACCAGCTTATTCCATTGTTATCACTTTTCCATAGATTATAATAATCGGTGCTGTAAAGGGTATTATAAAACCTCGGGTGATAGACAAGGTTGCCTGAAAATCCAGTTGTAATCCCAGCATGCGGCAGGTGTAAAAAAGGAGTTATAGTATGCGCAATTGTTCGATCGCCCGATAATTGTTTGCCCCCAAAGTCGGATACAACCTTATTGTTGAAAAATGGATGTACAAAACCTCGGTAGTTATCACCGCCATCAGTCGATAACCATTCGTTTTGATAGACTTGCTTATCTTTGAGCAAGGTACCGTTGTGAAAGGTGCCACCAAGCATCACATCAGGATGTTGAAAGCCAGCTCCAAATCCCCAAAAATCGGTCCCTAAGATCCCATTCATTCGAACCTGAAAACTACTTCCATTGTCAGCGGAATAGAAAATACCACCGTCAGAGGCAATCCATATTCGATTATCGACAAAATGAATATCGTGTATGTCCGCATGTACATAGTTATTTTTGTAAGAATGATTCCATTGTGCCGGGCAATTAAAACTAGCCGCCCCGTCGCTACTGACCCACAGATTAACGCCTCCCACCAAAACCGAATCCACGTTTGTGGGGGAAACTGCCAAGGCTAAATCGTAATAATATTGGCCTCCATTGCCCGTTCCATCATCGTACCAATGTAATAAGTTAGGATTTGAGACAGAGGGATAATTTGGCATAATTGCCCCACAGCAACTCGATGTCCAGGTTTCGCCTGCATCATAACTGATGAAAATACCATACAAACCACTCAAAAGACCAGCAGCACCACTTAACAAGGCATATACCCTATTCGAATCAGCCGGAGAAACCGCTATTTCGGTTCGCATCTGATCGTCATAGATAGGGTTAGGTACCGGCCACCCGTTGGGCTTGTGCGTAAAGCTTTGTCCATCGTCGACAGACTTATAAAATTCGGTACGCTGCCCAATTTGTTTGACAGCATAAATTGTGTTAGATAAATGTGGATGAAATTCGATTTCCTGAAAAGCATCGGGGTCAATTAGCTGAAAACTCTGCCCACTGTCTATAGTTCGGTACAAGCCCTCGGAAGAAGCTAACAAAACAATATTATTGGATTGCGGATGAACTACAATATCCTTAATAAAATGAGTCTTAGTATTAAAGGCTGTATCCCCTATTATTTGCCAACTAGCCCCGGCGTCGGATGTTTTGTAGAGTTTGTTGTCGAGGTCGGAAGCTGCATAAACAATAGAGGAATTGCTAGGGTCTATGGCCAAGGCTTTAACCGTTGTTATCCATTCACTACTTGTACACGCAGTCCAATGCTGTCCTTTATTCGTACTTTTCCATACTCCTGCCGTCGCCGTTCCTGCATACAGAACATCACTATTTGACTGGGCTTGTTTGAGGGTATATATATGGGCCGCCCCACAGGCATAAGAAGTTGATGCCGCCGTTTTATCAAAGTTATAGGGGCCTATTGGCGTCCATAAAGCGCTCGCATTTTTTTGCTGTGCTAGTTGCCTGCTTTTAAGTTTGTATTGGTCTTTATGTTGATTGAAAACTAGCTTTTCGTTGTCATTCATGAATGCAAAAGCAGGAAAACGAGCATAATGACGTTTCCAACGTTTAAAAAACTGTGTATGCTGATTTTTGATAAAAGGATGTTGTTGATAATAAATATCAAAAGCTGCTTGTACTTCCTGCAGCATCGCCTCGGGTTGATACATTAATTGTACCCACTTAGGTTGATTTGCAGACAACTGATAGGGATCAGACAGTTTTTGTGCCTCAAGAACATACAGGCTGCAACAGGCAATTAAAACACAGAGAATACGAAGCATCTTCATTTTTTACAATTTCAAGTAGATATTGTAATTTACAGATTATTTTAAAAATAAACCCCGCTTTGCTACTTCTTAACAACTCGATCAAAAAGATACTGACATAAAATCAACACTTATACACTAGACTGCATTAACAAGGCACAAATTATAGCACCATAAGTACCGAGTGCATAACCAAGTACCGCCATCAAAACACCCACCGGAGCCAAAGATGGACTAAAGGCAGAAGCGACAATAGGCGCTGAAGCAGCCCCACCAATATTAGCTTGTGAACCCACCGCCACAAAGAAGAAAGGAGCACGGATCAATTTAGCGGTCAACAACAAAATAAATACATGGACCAACATCCAGGTAATTCCTATTGCAAATAAACCAAGATTGGCCCAAACCTCTCCAAGGTTCATTTTCATCCCTATTGTTGCCACTAAAATATAAATGAACACAGACCCCATACGCGAAGCACCTACGCCCTCTAATTGTCGAGCTTTGGTGAAAGATAACAACAAGCCAAAAGTGGTTGAGATAACAATCAACCAGAAAAAACCATTCATCAAAGAGTTTAGACGCATACTTTTGAGGCTTGGAGCAAACCCTTCCATGAAAGGGACAATAATATCGGATCCCCAATGCGCAAGTGCAACACCACCAAATGCAATGCCGACCAAGGCAAAAGTAGTCGTGGTTGTCGGCATTTTTTCGACCGAAGCACGGTAATTGGCAATACTTTCTTTGAGGGCTTCAATAGCCGTATTATCGGCCTTTAATTTTTTATCAATTTTATCAGACATATTTGCTCCGTACAACAAAAAGCCCATCCAAATATTGGCGACGACCACATCTACAATAATCATGGTAGCAAATAAATTATCTTTTACTTCAAAAATCTCTTTCATAGCTGTTTGATTAGCACCGCCTCCAATCCAACTACCGGCAACCGTAGAAAGCCCACGCCATAATTCGTCCGGACTAACGTTGACTAAATTTGGAAACAAATATGAAGTAACTAAAAGGGCGATAGGGCCCCCGAGAATGATTCCTGTTGTAGCAGCCAAAAACATGATAATTGCCTTAGGGCCCAAATTTTTGATCGCTTTAAAGTCGATACTCAAACAAAGTAAAACCAAAGAAGCTGGCAATAAATACCTAGAGGCAACAAAGTAGAGTTTTGATTTTTGAATGAAGGGTTTATAATCAGCAGCGCTGATGCCTGCTTGCTCTAAAAACACCTTTATTTGTTCAAATGACATGGCATACAAATCGACAGAAGACAGGTCAACATTTTGATGCGTCAAATAAGCAATTAAGGAGTCTCCTTTAAAAAATTCTGGCGAAATCAAGCCAAAAGGATAATTGAGCAAAGCGGGTAAAAAATAACACAACAACAAAGAGGGAACAATTGTATAAAACTTTTTCCAACCTGCTGTTTTGAGGCTTTCAGAATAAAATATACCTGCTAACAACAACATTAACAAACCAAAAACGGTGGCATCGTTGGTAAAAAAAGGCTCCATTTGTATTATTTTAGATCTAGAAGTAATTATAAGAACACTAATATAGACATTCTACGGTATTTTCTATCTATAAATGGATATTTAGCCAATTTCGGTCCTTTTGGTAGCCTTGTTAAAATTACCAGATAATCTCAATAGCTTTTGACAAACCTTCAATAGAGACTAATAGGACGGTACCAATTGGGAAATCTAGCTGATTTAAACGGTGGCTTGTAACGGAGGCATCTAAAATGTGTTCGTGAAGCGTCTGACCTAAAACATTGTGAATACGAAGTTTTTTGGGTTCTGAAAAAGCCGCTGATAAATCAACTTGTAATTGACCTGCCGACTTAAAAACATTGAACGGTGCGGTAGAGGCTATGGCTTCGACCGATACATTGGCTGGTACAAAATTGATTTGAAAACGATGATTGCCATTCAATGGATTACCTTCAAATATATAAGGATTTTGGTTAAGTATGTGGGTGACACCCAATAGATTATCGTATAAACGGACCAACGTACCATTTGGGAATCCACTAAATTCTGTAATCTCGATTCGATACTGATCGACTGATTTAACGACATGCATGAGTGGAATAACTTGCTGAAACATGCTATCTTGATCAAGGCCGTTGATACTTAAATGTTGTTGCGTGCAAATTGAGGCTAATTCAACCGAATTCGCCTGATCTGCCTCTAAATAATAAGCATCAAATTCCCTGTCGAATCCATTACTTGCTGCAGGAACAAAATAAAGAACAGATAAGGCTCTGCTGTGAGCACTTTGCAGTTGAAATCTTAATAATGGAGAAGGCCCTGTGTTTGATTTTAGAAAAGGGCTAGGTACCGTATCCGGGTCAGTGACCCTACAAGTATTATCTAGCAGTAAATTTATCCCTACGGGGGGGGTATTGTTGTCGACGCGCACCCAAAAACCTTGCATCGAAGGTATATATTGGTTGAAATTTAAGTGCGATGAAATTCCATTAATGTAACTTATATAGGATTTTGTAGAAGGGTCCCACCGATACATACTATTAAGCATATAACTTGGCTTAAGAAGTAAAACTTTGTCGAAATCTATTGGAGATGGATAGGGGTTACCTATAAAATTCCATCCTTCCGGACTGTTCGATGCATTAGGATTGGTCAGCGCAGGTACCGATTGAGTGAAAGTCAAAGGTATACTGATAGCGGCAGTATTTAGAGGCCCATCTATATCTATTACCTGACCCGAACCTGGATTAAAATAGAAAGTAAGCCCCTTGCCGGGGGGCATTGAATAATTGACCGAAGCAGGCGCTACCCATCTAAAATCTCTATCGGGATTCGTTATCATTTCATCATAATAATATACGTTGGGGAAGGACACATTTAAAAGCAGGGGAAAATCATCCGATAGTTGATTGATCGTAGCATTTGTTGTTGGTGCCGATAAAAAATGATGTCCTAAAGCTGGAGGAATGAAGCGTTCTACTTTAAAATCGCCAACCGTAGCCCCCCCGTTGTCGTGTACTAAAGCTGTTCTTGAAGTATCAGATAACAAGACACAGTTCATATTATTGGCATCTATTGTACCATTTGTTAATTTGAGTAATCGGCTAAAAGAACAATCATTCATAATGGTTAGAGTTCCATTGTTTCTATTTTCAAAAGTTTCGAGAGCTCCCAAATACGTACTTTTATTACCAACACCATCCAAAACCACTGAACCGGTAATCGTACCTTGATTTTCTATATTTCCTTTTATTATAATAGTCCCCTCATTTTCTATTGTATTTGTTGTAAATGAATTAACGAGGGTTAGTTCATTGCCTACCAAAAACGTATTCCCATTGATTTGAATGTCCGCAGAGACATTAATCATATGCCCTTGGGCAAATAAGGTAATCGGTAATAATAAAATATAAATAAGAAATTTCATAACTGATTGATTGTACTGATTGAGCAATTCTTCGCTGCGCGCGTAACGGTAACTATTTTAAAGACCACAGCCACTTGTACATTTTTGAATTTTGAGATAGCCCCCACTAAAAACAATTCTATGTCCGCCGCTGTTACATCCGTTATCATCATTCTGAAATTGAATGGAAGGATATTCAGACCCGCCACCATCTACATAATCCCCAGTCGCAAGGTTTATGTCGGAAATATTGTTTGGCGAAATGTCCGTATACAATGAGGTGCATGTGCTCGTAGTTATGTAACACTCTCGCAATACAATATCATCCGGGGCATTTGAGAAATATAATTTCCATCCCACCAATTGATACCCTCTAGGTATGTGCATTATTATAAAAGCATCATCACCATATTCGATATTCATTGACCCTCCATAAGAGGCACAACCGTCTCCTCCACAAGAACCGCAGCTAGAGGAAGCATCCTCTAACCATGCATCCGTTTGATTGTTGTCTGGGAATGTCAAATCTCCCGGAGTTATATATATTTTTTGAGCATCACCGTTGTAGCCGCTTGGAACATTTATACTTCCTGTCACTTGTAAATCTCCGTTTACTTTCAAATCATTGGTCTCTAGGTCGCCATTAACTTCTACTGTATTGGCAGTAAAATCTCCTTTTATAAGCGGCATAGTGGTAGATGAATTATCTATATATAATTTATTAGAACCCGTTTCGTAGTATCCTGCTGAATATCCTAAAAATACATTTTTTTCTCCCGTTGTACTATATCCTGAACGCTCTCCAAGGGCAACATTGTAATTACCTGTTTGATTGCTGAATAATGCGTGCCGACCAAAAGCATTATTTCCTGTTCCGCTC
>CAJQQM010000175.1 GCA_905480485.1 uncultured Aureispira sp. | reverse complement strand
AACCTCAATAGATTTTTTCTCTTTTGGTTCAGCGGCTTCGCCTTCGGCCGTATTTTTATCCTCTGTTACTTCTCCCTCTACAACTTCTTCCTCTAGGTATTCAGTGATAGTTCCAAATTCAATTTCTATGGGTAAGAACTTACAGTGCTTTTCGAGCAGTTCGTTTATTCTGTAATTTTGTAAAAATTCTTTACTTTCTTCACTGATATGCAAGATAATATCCGTACCGTAGGTATCTTTTTCAGCATCTTCAATTTCATAGTCAGTACTTCCGGTACAGATCCATTTTACAGGAACTGAATTTTCTTTGTATGATTTAGTAACAACCTCTACTTTGTCGGCAACCATAAAAGCAGAGTAAAAACCCAATCCGAAGTGGCCGATAATGCTAGCATCGTCTTTGTATTTCTCAACAAATTCTTTAGCCGAAGAAAAGGCTACCTGATTTAAATATTTTAAAACTTCTTCTTCAGTCATACCAATACCTCTGTCCGAAATCGTAAGGGTTTTGGCTTCTTCGTCAATTTTGACTCTAATGCGCGTGTCAGACACCTCTTCGTTTACTTCACCTCTGCGGGCTAAAGTTAATAATTTACTGGTTGCATCGGTGGCATTGGCTATCAATTCACGGAGGAAAATTTCTTGATCTGAATAAAGAAATTGTTTGATTATAGGAAATATATTTTCCGTTTCTACAGAAATACTACCTTTTCGCATGGTTTTGTAATTTTTTGTTTGAAAATGATTATTAATAATTGCCAAATTTGCAAATCTTATTCCATAAGAGAATTGACTGACAAATTGACCTTATGACTGTCATACTGTGTTGAATGGAGGCCTAAAAAACAGACGAAACGACAAGTGCTTCTTTTTGTGCGGGTTTATGGCTCAAAAAAAAAGCCACTTTTGTTCAAAGCGACTTTTTTATCATGCTATTTGTTTTATTTAGCGTTTGATGATTTTCTGCGTAGCGGTGTGGTATTGGTCGGTCACTTGTAGATAATATACTCCGGCAGCCAATCCACCCAAATCAAGTTGTAAAGACTGTTCCTGATGAATATATTTTGACCGTCTGAGTACAGTTTTGCCGCGCGTATCAAAAACGTTAAAGATGTGCGTACCGTTCTGTTGGCTTTTGACAAAAGCTTGTACTTTTTGATCAAATGGATTTGGGGCTACAGCAAGTTGTAAGCCTTTGTTTTCTTCGATATCAAGGGTACTTGTGTTGATGGTTACTACCGAATAACGATCTTGATTGATCGCCAAAGAATCGGTGGCATAACATATTTCACTTACACCGTTGGTGCAACCGGTAGCACTAAGGGTGCCGAGTTGATCGTTGATGCCTACTAATACGGCGTTCAGGCCTCTTTGCGAAGTAGAACCCCCACCGCCAAATGCCGCCAAAAACGTGAGTAAATCATTGATATCGTTTACGTCACTACTATCTGTGATGCCGGCAGCGTTGAGCGAATCACAAATGCCAGGAATGGGCGATTGAGAGTCAATTAAACCACAGCAAGAACCTAAAAAAGGGACAGAATTATTAAGAATACCTTGTACAGCTAATTTGATTTGTTGGATGTCATAAGAAAAAGAAACGACTGAAAAGGTATCGCCCACAGACAAACCTAAAGCAGCAGGAGAGACCGCCCCATCAATACTCGTTTCGATGATTGCCCACCCTAGGCTATCGGATGCAAGACTATCCTGCAATATGATCAGAAATTCTGTTTGAGGAATCGCGGAAGTAGGGGTCGGACTAGAGAAAAATACCGCCGCAGCTAGGGTGTCATTAAGCGTTGCATCTGCTGTATTACCATTTAGTAAACCGGCAGTCGAACCGCAGGTAGCCCAACCATTTTGTGCTATCAAACAGGGTCCTGCTAGAAGGCAAATAAAAAATAGTAGTAATTTTGTAATGTTCATAATTGTTGATTTTTCAATGTTAGAATAGAAGTTACAGTAAATATACGAATTTTTTATGTCCAGTTGGCAAAATAAAATTTGTTTTTTTAACAAACATTTAAGGACTCAAGTCCTTTTTATGGCTTTCTTCCCCAATATTGTAGGGCGCCGGGGGCAAGTGGGAAATCGGTATTTTCCAGAGTCAGGCTGCTATCTGAGGTGATGGTTATCTGAGCTGTCGCAAAACTAGCATCGGCACTAATATCTTTGAGGGTAAAATGAATATTATTGTCAGAAATTGGGCTGATGCTAAACCATTTTTTTTCATCGATTATAAATTCGCTGTCATCAGGCAAGAAAACTAAAACAGCACTATCTCCGGCTATGTGTAGTTGCATACTATCCGATCGGCTATCGCTGCTACTAAGACGTAGCCAATCACCTTCTAGAAATTCGAGTTTGTATTGCGCATCATTTTGTCTACATGCACCAAAAGTGCATACCAGCATCAATACCAGACTAATTTTAGATATGTGCATCATAAATGAATTTATTCTTTTTTCAATAGGGCAAAATAGGTCATAGCCTCTTCAAGAGGTACTTTTTTGATAAATGAAAATTGTTCAAAATCAATTTTGCCGCCACTAATATAATGTTCTACTTTTAAGTTAGTGCCCTCTAACAAACGATTGAAATCTTCAGGGCAATAACAACGCAAGGACTGAAATATTTTTTGTTGTGGTGCCGATTTAAGCCACCAATAATCGATGAGTCTTTGCTGTTCAAAGTCGTATTCGTACTGTCGTATGCAGGCTCCTAAGTCCGTAGTTTTTCCATGTGCAACTTCCGACCAAAACTGTGGCGCCCCAATTTCTATGAGTACTTTACCATTAGGAGCTAGCCAGGCTTCAATTTTTTGAAGCAGGCGAACTTGATCTTTATCTTCACCTATACCAAAACTATCAAAATAGCAGATAATATCAAATTGTTTGTCCAGTTTAATCGTATAAAAATCACCATGAAAAATCTGGACGCTTTGTTGATGTCTTTTTTTTAGCTTGTGGGCGTGAAGGACCGATTTTTCAAGTAATTCAATCATACTAACTTGATAGCCTGATTTTGCAAGTGCAACAGCTGTTTGTCCACCGCCTGCACCAAGCTCTAAGAGTCTTGAATGCGGCAGCTTAAAGGACGAATCCACTAGCGCTACTCGGTCGATATGACGCTGATTTATATCGCTAAGATATACACCAAACCACTCATTTTGACAACTATAAAAATTCCTAACCCAATCCATTTCTGAATATTCAACTGCATAATTGATGGTAATATACTTTTTTCTACGGTTAGTATGGTAGATTGATTTAATAAAAAAGTAACTTTAACAGCTTTTTTAAGCAGTAAATTTAAGTTTTAACGCTAAAATTAAATTAACTTTACTATCGTTTTATAGAGGTCTCAACTGATTCTATTTATGCTGTTGAAAATTATCCATCACGCACATTCAATTTTACGTTGGTTTTTGATAATATTGCTCTTGGTCGCTACCCAGAATGCTTTTAGACTATGGCAAGGCAAAAAAGTCACTAAGCGTATCGACAAAAAGATATTTAGTTTGGCTGCAGTATTGGTCTATCTTGAAGCTTTAATTGGATGTATCACCTACTATTTAAATTGGGGAGGAAAGATAAGTTTCGGAAGCTTGTATAATCCGGTTCGTGTCTATTTTTCAATAACACACCCAATATTAATGTTATCAGCCTTGCTTTTTATAACAGTTGGTTATCTAAGTTATCTCAAGATAGGTTCTACTAATAAAGGCTTTAAATGGGTTTTTTTTTCCTATGCCATAGGGCTGATTCTTATTCTAGTTGGGATACCTTGGCCTTTCCAAAATCTTGGAGTAAGTGGATGGTTTTAACAATTTAAATACTGATGATTAGATTTATTTTTTTCTTTTTCATATTGGTTTTAATAGTAGGTGCATCATGTAACATGGAGGAATCACCCTACGAAAAAGTTCAGATTTTTCCGGTAGACCCAACTGCTGAAATTTTAAAAGAGGGGCAGACGGTTCATTTTCATTATTGGATGCTAAAAGATACCCAACTTCTAATGAGTTCTGAAATGTCGGGTGGGCCTACTGTTCTGAAGGTGAATAATGTGGCGCAACTCAATCATTTTGAACGGCCTCTTTTATGGTTGAGAACAGCTGATAGTTGTATCGTTGAGATTCATGCGTCTAATGCACGGGCAGAATTACAAAGTTGGTCTACTTCGTTTGGCCCAAACGATAAGGCGACGTTCATTTACAAAGTGCTTAAAATTGAATCTTGATGCGTTTGTTGTTTTTCATTAGTTGCTTATTGGCCCTACAGGCCTGCAAAACAAATCGAACTTCCGTCGACCTTTCAAACATGCGTGATCATCAACAGTTATTTTATTATTCATTAATAAAAGGCTCCCTTGATGAGCGTATTTTTCCACCGGTAGGGGCAGAGGTTCGAATCAATTACCGCATGCTTAAAGATTCCATTGTACTGGACGAATCCTATAGTAATTTTCATCCGACCCTAGTGCAAATTCCCTCCGATCAATACGATAATTTTTTTACAAAAGCGCTCAAAATTATGGCGATTGGAGATAGTTTGAGGGTACATGTCCAGGCACAAAAAGTACCGGATATGCTAGGAGAATATGCCGGTCGCTTTGAAGCTAAAGATTGGGTAACCTTTGATTTTAAATTGTATGAGCAGATTGATGAAGCAAAAATGAATCTTCAGATTCAATTAGAGCAACAATTTCTAGATTCGTTACGAATCGCTTTGCCGACCAAAATACAAGCTTTTGTCGAAGGAGATAAAAATAATTTGGAACAAACTGCAGCGGGCATATTTTATCAGATTTACGATAATGGTATCGGATTAAAAGCTCAAAAAGGGGATGCAGTTAGCGTACATTATCTTTGTTTTTCATCGACTGGTATCATGGTGGATGATTCTTACAGAAATATGGTTCCGATGCGCTTTGAAGTTGGAAATCCTGGTTTGATAATGGGTTTCTCTGAATCGGTAAAGTTATTAAATGAAGGAAGCCGAGGCTTGTTTTTTATTCCTGCTGAACTTGCTTATGGTCAATTGGGAAATGGTGGCGCAATTGCTCCAAATAGTTATATCGTTTTTTATGTTGAAATGATGGAAATTAATTAATTTTATTTTTATAAAATATAACAATGGTTTTTATTAAAAATACCTTTTGCTTTTTGCTGCTTTGTTGCATTGTTGCTTGTTCTAAAGAAAAAAACAACCAACTCCAAATCATTCAAGGTATGGAAAAAGCGGTGGAGGCACAAGCTACGGATGAATTCATCCGCCCCTTAATTGCTAATTATTTACAATATTATAACGCATTTAAAGAGGATGACTTAAGTCCGATATTTTTGTATCGTTGTGCTGTTCTGTATTATAGGGTTCGAAATTTTAAACAAAGTGCCATGAATTTTGAGCGCATCATTTTGGAATATCCTAATTGTGCTATTCTCGAAGATTGTTATCTTAGTTTGGCCATGTTATACGAAATCAAATTGAGTAATGCCAAACGTACAAAAGAACTATATACCGATTATTTAGTAAAATATCCACAAGGAAAAGGCTTTGCCAAGGCCAATTATTTTTTTAGGCCCAATAAAGATAAACTGCAAGATTATATCGATAATATATTAGCAGAAATAGCCGCTTTACCACGGGGCAAAAATACTTCAAAAGCAAAATACAATACGCTTTTATTTGCCTATATCAATTTCATTGATCAAAACCCTGAAGATCCTTTGACGGCCGCATATTGTCTAAAAGCCTCTAAAATTGCCATTCGTTTAGGACGTAAATTAATTGGAATTCAATTGTTGTATCAGGTATACAGAGATTATGAGAGCTTTTATCAGTATCCGGATGCACTTCTTCTGTTAGGCGTATTATTTGATGACGATATCAGTAACTATCTTCAAAAAAAGAACATTGTTAGCAGTCGCTTAGATAACTACTTTGATCGTAAAAAACTTGAATCAATAGATGCTCAGAAATACGCTAGAACAATTTTTAGAAAAATTGTAGAAGACTACCCCGATCATCCTGCAGCCGTTTCGGCAAAGGCATGCCTGAAAAATTTAGGAAAAAGGTCAACGGCTCAGATTGTAGAAGCGTTCTTGCAAAAGCGCGATTCGCTTCAAAACTAAAATAAAAAAGCTGTAAGGTTATCTTACAGCTTTTTTTGGTTTATTTGAAACAGTAGGTGTTTGCAGCTAACAAGGAATCGGCGATTGTTCTTCGCAATGCCTTAGTATTGACAAACTCGTGTTTTGTAAAGCGTTTGATACCGAGCATTAACATACGTTTCGTATCGCCGTCGGCCCAGGAAGCCACAGCGTTTTTGGCCTGTAGTCCGCAGCGTTCAATGGCATCGTTGATATACAATTTGGTCATGCAAATTTCTCCCTCGCAAGCAGCTTCACCGCGCACCGATACGGCTTTTAAGGTCGCTAAAATAGATGATTCACAAATATAGATTTCAGACATAATATCAGCCATATTCATTAAAATCTCTTGTTCATTCTCGAGTTTTTGCATTAATTCTTGAATAGTAGCACCTGCAACAGCCAAAAATAGCTTCTTGAGGTTAGCGACATATTTTTTCTCATCGGCTAATAAGCTATTGTCAGGGGTTCCCATCGCGGGCATTCCCATCATTTCTTTTTGTACGGCCATCGCGGGTTGCATCATATCTATCTCTCCTTTCATAACACGCTTCATTAGCATATCCACGGTAAGCATCCGATTGATCTCATTGGTACCTTCAAAAATACGATTGATACGTGCATCTCTGTAAGCACCAGCCATGTGCATCTCTTCAGAATAGCCCATACCTCCATGTATCTGCAAGCCTTCATCCGCACAGTAATCTAAACACTCAGAACCATATACTTTAAGAATAGCACATTCAATAGCATATTCTTCGGCTGCCCCTAGTAAGGCTTCTGCCAAAGTTTTGCCGTCTTCCAGTAATTTGTGTTCCATTTTTGAGATGTCGCGACCTGCACGATGCATCGCTGTTTCGGTAGCATAAATACGAGTAGCTTGTTCTGCTAATTTATATTTGATAGCTCCAAAATTACCGATACTTTTACCAAACTGCTTGCGTTCATTGGCATATTGAATCGATAAATTGTTGAGCATTTTGGAACCGCCTAATACGCCTGCACAAAGCTTGATTCTTCCAATATTAAGGATGTTAAAGGCAATTTTATGTCCTTTTCCGATTTCACCCAATAAATTATCAACAGGAACTTTTACGTTTTCAAAAAACACCTGTCGTGTCGAAGACCCTTTGATACCTAATTTTTGTTCTTCTGCACCAAATGAAATACCCTCCCAATCACGTTCAACAATAAAGCCGGTAAATTTATCGCCGTCTATTTGTGCAAAGACCGTAAATACATCAGCGAAGCCAGCATTTGTAATCCACATTTTTTGACCATTCAAAAGATAATAGCTACCATCTTCAGATAGTGCTGCATTGGTTTTGGCCGATAAGGCATCAGACCCTGACGTTGGTTCGGTTAGGCAGTAAGCAGCAAATTTATCGCCGGCAATACATGGGGGCAGGTATTTCTGCTTTTGAGCATCTGTACCGAAGTAAAGAATCGGCAGCATGCCAATTCCGGTATGTGCACCATGAGAAAGTGAAAAAGAACGAGTAGGTGCTAGCAATGATGTTAATGCCATGTTGGTTTCAAAGTTTTGCATGAAGCCCCCGTATTCTTCAGGAAAAGAAGTGCCAAGTAACCCTAATTCGCCTGCTTCTTTTAATAGTTTTTTGGTTAATTCAATATCGAGCGATTCTATTTGAGCCGATACAGGGAGTACTTTTTTTTCTACAAATTCTTTTACCATTGCGAGCACCATATTTTGTTCTTCGGTAAAATCCTCGATGATAAAAACATTGGAAGGTTCTGTTTCTGCGATTAAAAATTCGCCACCTTTTAATAATTTTTGATCGGTATCTAGCATAGGTATATTTTTGTTTTACGTTTAACTTTTTGGTTAAATTATATAATTAATTACGAACAAACATACCATTTTGTTCCGATAAAACCAATTTTCTTTTAAACTTTCAGAAAGAATTGAAAATTAAATTTGCTATCTGTTCATTTGCACAATTATTAAATACGATCCTCGTATTTATCTGTTCTTCGATTTGAATAATAAATATTACATTTGCATCATTAAGCAACCAATCAGGATAAATATGAGTTTTTTTGTTGATACCCATGCCCATTTGTATGCCGACCAATTTAATGAAGATCAAGATGCAATGATGCAAAGAGCCATCAAAAATGGGGTTTCGCATTTCTTTTTGCCAAATATTGATGAGACATCTATCGATGCGATGTACGATTTAGAAAGTAGATACCCGGGCCAATGTTTTGCCATGATGGGCTTACATCCTTGTTCTGTCAATAAAGATTTTGGATCGGTCTTATCTAGAATGCAAGCGCAATTGAATGTCCGCAAATTTTGTGCGATTGGAGAAATAGGATTGGATTATTATTGGAGTACAACGTTCAAACAACAACAAATTGAAGCCTTTAGAATACAATGCGGTTGGGCTAAGCAACTAGATATTCCAATTGTTATTCACGCAAGAGATTCTCTTGATGATATTATTGAGTTGGTTCGCGCCGAAAAGACACCAAATTTTAGAGGAATTTTTCATTGTTTTGGAGGCAGCTATGCTCAGGCGCAACAAATAATTGATCTTGGCTTTTTGTTAGGGATAGGCGGAGTACTTACTTTTAAGAAATCAAATTTAGATACTGTTTTAGAAAAGATAGACGTACAGCATTTGGTGCTTGAGACCGACGCCCCTTATCTAGCGCCAAGTCCTTACCGTGGGAAGCGTAATGAAAGTGCTTATATACCTATCATAGCACAAAAACTTGCTGATATCAAACAAGTACCTGTCGAAAAAATTGCCCAAATTACGTCCGAGAATGCCCTGAATCTTTTTGGCCTAAACTTCGAAGGGATTAAGACAAGCTAAAAGCCATTTTTTCTCGAGTATTTTTTGCCCTAATTTAATTTCTTGAAAAAGGGCCTTCTTGGCAATTTTGTCGTAAGGGGCTAAACGGATAATTTTTTGTACATAGCGAATGAAATTCTTGTAAATTTCGCGATGATAAGCCAAGACTTCTTTGCGTCGGATATACACGGCAAAACTGTTGAGTAATGCCTCAAGTGCATCATACTCTTGTTGCATATAGAAAACCTTAATTAATACTATTTTAGTATCCATGGTTATAAATAGTTCTTCTTGTCCTACTTCTTGCAAAAATAGAAGTGTTTTGTCATAGTCTCCTTTTGCAAAGTATAGCATACTCCAGGCATTATTAATATAGCTTTTACGGTGTTTTTCAGCTAGAAGCGGTTGATGAATTTCGATAAATTCTTGTGTCCAGCTAATTTTTCCGAGGCGTAAAGCGAGCTTACATATATTATTAAATTTAAAATGGTTTAGTTTACCTTGCTGAATTAGAAAACCGAGTTCTAAGCCAAGATTATACATCTCAAAAAGTTCTTTTTCAAAGTCACTTTGCCCAATATTAATTTTCTTGACACAATAATTAACCCCTAAGGTGTACAAGTCTTCTAGTTCGGAGGTTTTAAAACAGCTAAGGTTGCGCTGCAGCAAATCCTTAAATTTATAAAAATAAGGCCCCTCTTTTCGGGCATCCTTAGAAGCTAAATAAAAGAAATAATAGGATGCAATTGCAGGATGTTCTAAAAGTGTTTGGTGGGTCTTGAGATACTCAAGAATAGCATCGAGAAGACCAAAATCATAATCTCTACTGACCACTGCCTGATGTGCAAGTAAGCGACAGGCATCTTTTAATTTTTGGGCTAAAAAACGTAAATCAAGTGTTTGGCTAAGCAACTGAAGGTTCTTGGTTGCTTCTCTTTTTTGGGGGCTTAAAAAGTCGTACCGTTCGTTTTCGAGCGCAAATACTTTTTCGTGGTAATTAATATCCCGTAAGGCACGTTTTTGTAGTATCTGACTGGATTTACGATATTGCTGTTCAAAATGTTTGGACATGCCGAGACGACGATAGGCACGCATCAAACAGATAGTATGTTCTATCGAATTTTCATTAACTTGTTCTTGTACCAAAAACTGTTCGATGAGTTTGGACAAAAAAGACATTAAGTAATCAACTTTGTCAACATCCTGTGGGGCATTCGGATAAATTTTTTGGCTGACATTTTCTTTTTTTAGCGCTAGTCTGTTTTCTAAAGGAGTTGTATAAAGCAAATCAAAGAGGGCCACAACATCTTGTCGTTTGTTGTAATACGGCGAACGAACAAATTTTTTTAATGCTCGTTGCTGTTTCTTCGTAAGCCGGTAGAATAAATCAACTAGTTTGCTGCTATACATCGTATTATTTTTTGGGAAATAAGGTTTGTAATTCAATAAAAAAATAGATTAATATATAAAATTATATTGATATTTAAACTAAATTGTCCTTTTGTTTCAAGGGATAATAATTGATATTTGAATTATACTCGTACTATTAAAAATACTACGAGGCTTTTGGAAAAAGTCCGAAAGTGTAGATTTTGAACATACGCGGAGTGTGTTCAGTATTCTGTATGACTAAAAATGATGGGGGACTTACTGAAATAAAGGGAAATACAAATGTTCATGCAATCATTTTATTTTTTTTTCATAGCGGTTCCTTATCGTTTTATAAGGGCTAAAGTTTATTATGTTGGGGAACGAAAGACTTTAGCTCTTTTTTTTGGGAAATTTAAGCTAGAATTATCTATTTAATTGAATTTATTACATTAAACAATTGAGAAATACACAAAATTGTAATGGTATAAGTTGTTTAGTTTATGTATTATGAATTTCTAAGGTCTTGATTTCGTTAAAGTTTGAACAGAAACAAGATTTAGTACGGTATTTGTGCCCTAACCATTAAAGTTATAATTTATGTTTCTACGATACACGGTAACACTGTTGGTTTTTTATTTTTTGTGGGGAACTATTTTGGTTCAAGCCCAGAAAAATAACGATGCTTCAGCAACGCAACAATTCACGCATTCTGAATTGCTTCCAACAAACGGACTCAACTCAGTTAATTCTTTGGTAATTACAAATATACGCGAGAATGGAAATCAGGTTAACAATACAAGCATCAATGATGAACCACTAAACGGTGGGTTGAATTCTTCTGAAAGTCCAAACACAAGCACGGCGGATAGTTCTGCATGTCCTCTACTGTTTGTTAACGTTGAATTTTCCCATTTAAATGCATGTTCAACATCGCTTGTTACCCTTAGTTATTGCAATCAAGGCAATCGTACTGCAACCGATGCTTATGTCGACTTGTTGCTAGATAGTGCTTTGTCGATACAATCATCGGGGCTTCCTTACCTTGCGATATCCTCCAACATTTATCGTTTCAATCTAGACAGTATTACTGCTGGATTCTGTGGAAACATACAGTTCAATGTTTTAGTTGCATGCGATACAAGTCTTAAAGGTGATGAACATTGTATAGAGGCCCACATAATGCCCGATACTACCTGTGAAGCCGTGGCTTCATTACCAATTTTGAGTCTTGAGGGAAAATGTAAAGGGCCAATAATTGAATTCTTAGTTCACAACGGAGGTTTGGCTGTCACTAGTTTGCAGCAAATCAAATTTATAATTATAGACGATCATTTATTAATTCAAGGCAATCCTACGATTTTGCAGCAAGGCTTGTTAAACATCCCTGCTTATGCTTCTGTGGTTTTTAATATTCAGAACGTTAATGCAAGTGCTTACCGTATTGAATTAAGGGATTCTCTTGACCAGCTAATAGCTACATCATCTGTGAGTAATTGCAACAGCAACCACCACAACTTATTGATTCAACAACACTATTTTCATTCATTTTGGAATGGTAGTCCACTACCATTTAAGGATACAAAGTGTATGATTAATGGAAGCTACGTATCTCAGTCGGCGGTGTCGAATGTCAATGAATGGTTTGGAATCAACAGCATAGATACCGAAAAGTCTAAAAATGTTACTGTCGAAAATGTTCCTGAAGGCCTAGCCTCGGTTCGATTTATGCCCAATCCATTTTTGCAAACTACAGTACTAGAAGTAGCCGCTGAACTAGGCACAAAATGGCAGCTTCAACTGTTTAACAATACCGGTCAGCTTGTTGTGAATCGCTATGTCTCCTCTTCCAATAAATTCGTATTGAGCGCATCGAGTTTGGGAGGGTCAGGGATTTATTTTTATCAAATAATACAAGCGGGTAAGACCTTAGCGTGTGGCAAGCTAGTTCTGCAATAGTTCAACAATTAATTTGGACGATTCTTCTTGATATAATTTTTGATGTTGTCTATAAAATCTGTCTCCTGTTCGAAAAGAAACTTGACGTTGATGGGTAATACCCAAACGGCTATGTTTTTTGCAGTGAATTGGGCAGGAAAAAGCGCTAGTTTGACGGCATCTTTTTCGGTGGTAATAATAGTTTTGCCCTCGGCGGCTTCCAAAATTTGGCCCAATTCCTTACGGCGATAATGCTGATGATCGTTAAATGTAAGCAGGCTGCAATCCTCGACTTGGCTTTTGAGATACTTTGATAGGCTGTCGGGTTGGGCAATACCACTTAATAACAGGATTGCTTGGTCACGGAATGACTGTAGATTTCGTGCGGATTCTGTCCCAAACAAAGGGTATAATGGACGGTATTGAATACTACTAAAAAAAAGTTGTTGACCTACTCCAAGGTTTAGTTGTTCCTCGAAGGCTTTTTTTTGTTCTAAACTGAGTGTTTGAGGGCAGTTCGTAACAACGATAAGTTGTGCTTTTTTATAGTTACTTTTATGATCTCTAAGCCTGCCTACCGGCAACAAACTGTCTTTAAAAAAGGGAACTTCGTAGGCGGTTAAAAGGATATTATAGTGGGTTTTAAGGGCATGATGTTGTAATGCATCGTCTAAAATAACAAGAGTGCAAGACTGATTTAGGGCTGCTTCAATGGCTAGGCTGCGTTTTTCACTCACGAAAAAAAGGCTGTTCGGAAATTTTTTTTTGAATTGTAAGGCCTCGTCGCCTACTGCCTCAACGGTGCTATCTTGGCTTACTTGAAGCAATCCTTTTGAACTACGCCCATAGCCTCTACTAATAACAGCTGTCTTATTGATTTGATGTAGTTGCTGATACAAATAAACGACCATAGGGCTTTTGCCGGTACCGCCGAGGGATAGGTTGCCCACATTGATAATCGCTTGATTGTATTGTTTCGATTTTAAAATATTCCAGGTATAGAGACACTGATGTAGCTTTATTGAAGCTCCATAAAGCCAAGAAATTGGTGTAAGTAATCGACGTAAACCTTTCAATTGATGTACTCGTTAATTCAAAAAAAACAGTTGATTTTCATCTTCAGATTGTATAAATCAGAAATGTACTGCGCTATATCACAACAGCTCAAAAAGTAGTTGATATTAATTTTTGCTTAATGCGGCGGGTTTTTCTATATTTTTCCCTCTGCTTATTTCTTCTAGTGCTTTTTGAATCATGGCATCTTGGTCGAATAATATTCGATACATTCCTTCATCAGAATATAGCTGATCGGCTATTTGCGCTTTCATTTTGTTTTTGAGTTCTGATCTGAAACGTTCAATTTTGGTGTCAATTTTAACCGACTCTGCATCGGCTGTAAAATCGATTAATTCGTCTATTGAACGATCTGTAATTTTATAGGAAGCATAAAACGATTCAAAGTCAGGGTGTTGTTGTAATATTTCTGATTTTCTATAGAAAATATTTTTGTAGATAAAACGCCGTAAATTACGATTGACCAATATAAAGGAAGTATTGAGGCGGTTGGAATCGATCGGAATAAAAATATCGGGTACAATACCACCACCACCATAGACAACACGCCCACTTGTAGTGGTATATACCGTACTATCTGAGTAGTGAATACTGTCTTGATTGTAGAATTCACCAGATTCTAATCGATGTATCATATCATCATTATAATCTCCTTCTGATCCATCGTATGGTTTTTGGATATATCGGCCCGAGGGCGTAAAGTAGCGAGCTACCGTCAGGCGCAAGGCTGAACCATCCGACAAGGTATACTGTTCTTGAACCAAGCCTTTTCCGAAGGATCTTCTACCTATGATTAAGCCCCTGTCGTTGTCTTGGATTGCACCGGCCATGATTTCTGAGGCGGAGGCAGAGTTTTCGTTAATAAGAATTACGACTTTGCCAATATCAAATCTGTTCTTGCCCGTTGATTTGTATTCTTTACGGCGGTAATTTCTTCCTTCGGTATATACTAGTAGTTGTCGACTACTAAAAACTTGATCAAGTATTCGAGTGGCAGCATCTAAATATCCACCTGGGTTGTTCCGAAGATCTAATATAAGGTGTTGCATGTTTTGTTGTTCTACCAAGTCTTGAACAGCAATCATAAACTCTCTAAAAGTAGTTCCACTGAAGCGGTTTATTTTAACAATAGCAGTTGTTTCATTCGCCATAAACGCAACATCAAGGCTGTACATCGGGATTTGACCTCTTGTAATATCTAGTGATTTCAAGCTTGCACTCCCTTGTCTTTTGACTTTTATGTTGACAAGGCTACCGGCCGGACCTTTTAGCTGATCGATTATTTTGTTATTGTAAATATTTTTGCCTGCGACCAAACTATCGTCAATAGAAATAATTTTATCACCGTTTTGTACGCCAGCTTGGTCAGAGGGGCCATCTTCGATGACTCCAACAACATAAATAGTATCTTCTAAAATAAAAAATTCGATTCCAATACCTTCGAAGTTTCCAGAAAGGGATTCGTTTACATTCTCGATATTTTTGAGGGATATGTAATTAGAGTGGGGGTCTAGTTCGTCTAGGACCGATTTGATAGCAATATCTTCTAATGCTTTCTGATCTTTTTGCTCGAGATAGCGGGCATCAACAAATTTTAAGATTTCGTCGACCTTGCCAACAACATAATGTGTATGATTTTCTTTTTGACCAAGACTTAAACCTAGCCAAGTACCACCTGCAAGGGCTACGGCTAGAAGTAAGGGTAAAAACAGGTTCAGTTTCTCTTTACTTGAAAGAGGATTCGGTCCCTCCATGCGGATAATTTATTCTATTAAGACAAAAAAGAGTTCTCCTTCAAAGAATATTGCTGCATCGCGCTTTAAAAAAGAAAAGTCCTTATGTTTGTTGGGTGATTATTGATATATTGACTGTAACAAGATAGTTCTAAGCTAAGATAAATCCAAACTAAAACAGTTGAATAGTTTAAATCTATACAAATCTGTTATAATTACTACTTTTTTCATTTAAAGTAGTTGTTTTTCGAATGAATCCATATACTATGAAATTGATTGCCGATAGTGGTTCCACCAGCACCGTCTGGTATTTAGAAAACAAAAAGAAAAGGTCTTTGTTTAAAACCGAAGGCTATAATCCATATTATTTTAGCACCGATGAAGTGGCCCTTAGCATTGCCTCGACACTCAAAGGAGCATTTGATTTTGCGGCTGTCTGCTCAATTAGTTTTTATGGTGCAGGATGCTCTAACGCACAAAGTTCGGCTGTTATTTCAGGCGCTTTATCGACGGTTTTTCCACAAGCAGAGATAGTATTAGGAGACGATTTGATAGCTGCCGCAAGAGCTACAGCTGCCTATTCTAGTGGTGTTTGTTGCATTTTGGGAACTGGATCAAACTCTTGTGTTTACGATGGCCAAAAAATTTTGCGCAAAATTCCATCCTTAGGATATATCTTAGGCGATGAAGGGGCCGGGTCTCAAATAGGCAAAGCCTTGATATCGTCGTATTTTTACCAAGAAATGCCCCCCGATCTAGCCACTACACTAAGCCAGTTTTATCCGATGGATAAACACCAAATTATTTCCAAGCTATTCAATCATAAAACACCCAACCGCTATTTGGCATCTTTTGTTCAGTTTGGGGTTGATCACCAGCAGCATCCTTATATACGGCAACTCATACAAGGCTGTTTTGATACTTTTTTGCGACGACATGTTTTGAAATATCCGGAATCTAAGCATCTGCCAATTCATTTTGTCGGTAGTGTTGCATTCGGATTCAAAGAATTGCTCGAACAAGCCTTGAAACAACACAAATTAAAAATTGGACGCGTGTTAAAAAGTCCTTTCCCAGCCTTATTAGATTATTAATACATGGATTAACCTTGAAATTATGGCCTTACAAATAGACGATATCGACCGTCAAATTCTGAATATTTTAATGCAAGATGCGAATACATCTTATGTAGATGTCGCCAAAAAAATACGCGTATCAGCGGGCACTATTCATGTCCGAATGAAGCATCTTAAAAAACATGGAGTGGTGCAAGGGGCTTCTTTAAAAGTCGACTTGGCTGCATTGGGCTACAACACTGTCGCTTTTTTAGCGATTTATCTCGAGCGCAGTTCACAATATGCTGAGGTAGTTTTACAGCTGCAAAAAATACCAGAAGTCTTGAGTGCACATTATATTACTGGTCCGCACAATATTATGGTGCAATTGGTCTGTAAGGATAGCCACCATTTACACGTACTATTGCACGACTATATTCAAGAAATCAAGGGGGTGCAGCGAACAGAGAGTTTTATCTCTTTGCACGAAAGTATTCACCGGGCTTTACGAATAGATTGAGCAATCTAAAGGGCGATGCCTTTTTTTTGATAATAGATGCTCATGATACCCCCCCTTGCTGCCAAGAAACAAATTAAGGATGCCCACAAACAATCGGTTAGGTATTGGGTTTGAGGCCAAACCAAACGCAAGCCATAATAACAGGCCAAATAAATAATTAAGGCAATAGCCATTGAATTGCGCATGGCCTTTACGGCTGTCAATCCTACAAAAACACCGTCCCAAATATAACAGGGACTTCCTGCTATTGGCAATAAGACCATCCACCATAAGTAGGGCATAGTTGAATCAAAAATAAGGGGATCTTCGGTAAAAATATGTACGATTGAAGGGCCTGCAATTGCATATGTAACACTGTAAACTAGGGCAAGCCCCATACCCATCAACATCGAAATCCGAACCGATTGTTTGCATGCTTTTAGGTGGTTTGCTCCTTTGTATTTTCCCACCATACTTTCTGCCGCATAGGCAAAGCCATCCACCCCAAAAGACATCCAATTCAAAAAATGCATAAGGATTGTATTGACGGCAAGAATTAGGGCACCTTCAGCTGCCGATTGACTGTAAAAAAATGCAAAGGCTACGGTTAGGCAAAAAGTACGCAAGAAAATATCGCGGTTGATGGTAAGAAAACTCAAGAAAGCCTTTGCTTTGAATAATGCTTTTTTAGAGAAATGAAGCCAGAGTTTTCTGTATTTGAAGTGCAATAAACATAAACCGCAAATCAGGCCGGCATACTGAGCACATACTGTACCCCAAGCAACGCCTTCAATTCCCCATTGATAATACACCACTAAAACATAGCTGCAAGCAATATTAGTACCATTAATAACCAAGGTGAGTACCAGTGGATAAAGCGCATTTTGCATCCCAAAAAACCAACCCATGAGTGCAATGAGGGTTAGGGTGGCCGGGGCTGCTAACATTCTAATGTAAAAATAATCAGCAATCAATCCATTCTGAGCCTCACTTACATTCATCAGATGAAAGCTCAGCTTAGCTAGATTATGTTGTAACAAAAGCATAAAGCCACTCATCATCAAAGCTACCAACAAAGCCCGACACAAGGTATGTACTAGGGCTTCTGTATCTTTTTTGCCATAGGCTTGGGCCGTCATACCCGTTGTTCCCATTCTCAAAAAACCAAGGTTCCAATAAATGAAATTAAAAATCATACTCCCAAGGCCAACTGCCCCTATGTGCAGGGCCGATAATTCTCCCATCAGTATCGTGTCAACCGAACTAATTAAGGGGACCGAAATATTGCTGATAATATTGGGGATAGCGAGATTTAAAATCTCTTTTCTTAATTTCAAGGTTGTATAGGAATAATTTATTCAGCCAGTAATTGTTCGATAAATGAAGTTGTTTTTTGAACATAGCGCTCATAAATTACGCCCGTTCCAGGACCCGAAAAACCTGTATGGATTTGTCGAATTTTTTTGTTTTTGTCTAAGAAAAGTGTCGTGGGATACGATATTATCTGGTTGAGCATTGGCCAGGTTTCGGAAGCTTTTGTTTTGTTTGCTATGCCACCATAAAGGATAGGGTATTGCACACCTAAATGCTTATTCAGTCGAGCCTGACTTTCTACAAAAATTTCAAACTTATCTTTTAATTCGTAGTCAATCGCTACAATTTCGAGGCCCCTACTATGGTATTGGTCATAGAGGTCAACTAAAAAATTGGTTTCGTCCATACAATTAGGACACCAGCTACCGGTAATTTGAACAATCGTTACTTTGCCATCAAATCGCGTATCTTCCATGCTTAGATATTGACTGTCTTTGTCCGGGAAACTAAAGTCGATTTGTTCATAGCCCTCTTTGAGATAGGTCAAGGCATCCATCGCCCGCAATTCAAAACTATCGTTTGGAACGGCTGTCCAGGGTTCTTTCCAGTGCTTACCTGACCAAAAAGTACCGTTTAATGCACCGGCAGCATCGAGTTGAGCTTTGAAAAGGAAAACATGAGAACCATCAAAGCAGGATAGTTTTAGTTCTTGTCCATCGAATACGCCTTCTAGATATCGATAATCACCTGTTTCGGTCAAAAATGTGCCTGTAGCTGTTCCTTCATTATTGGTTTCAAAAAGCCCTATTGCCGGATAGGCATTATCGGTATCGGGGCTAAATACTACTTTCCAACGTTTGGCTAATGTCTTTGAATGATTTTTAGTAACTGGGCCGAAGCGATTGCTTGAATTGGGACTTGCCTGAAATGGAAGTTGATAATTGTCTTTGTTGTAGTTGTGCCAATTGCCTTGCAACGAGCCATCTTGTAAATCGAGTTTAAAATCAGATCCAAAAACAGGCATTTGGATGGTTAAATGATTGGAGTCGATGTTGACATCCTTGACCTCAATCCTTTCTTCGCCGTTTAGAATTGTAATTTGATTGTTCGCTGCTACCTCGAAGTTGAAAGGTACCTCTAAAACTTCTTCATCGGTTCCAATATTGAGGACGCCGCGCCATATTCCTTCGGAAAGTTGGGTATTCATAGTACTGTGGCTTGTGGTGGACTCATCGCAAGCACTGATAAGTAGAAGCAATAAGGGTATTGATAAAAGAGCGATTCGCATGATCTTTTTTTTCTTTTTATGTCAGTGGAGCCGCAATATACAATATATAAAATGATAAATTAGATTATGCCTTTGAATTATTTAGAGGCTATGCGCTTGTACACGAACAGCGCTTTAGCATTAAATCGTTCAAAATAAGGCTATAAGAACAGCCTCCACGCGGTCGTTTAGAGGTGCAGTTGCTTGCTTGTCGTGTCGAAAATGAGATTTTATTTTTATAAAATCAAAATTAATTGTTGTATGTTTGGAGTATGAAAAATGAACACTTGGATCCAACAGACGAACAATATGATCAGGGCGAAAAAGCCCTTGAAAAAGCACTGCGTCCACAATTACTCGACGAGTTTAGTGGCCAAAAAAACCTAGTTGATAATCTAAAAGTGTTTATACAGGCTGCTCGTCAGCGTGAAGAAGCGCTTGACCATGTGCTTTTGCATGGTCCACCGGGTTTGGGCAAAACAACCCTCTCTTTAATTATTGCCAACGAACTTGGGGCAGATATTAAAATGACATCAGGGCCTGTTTTAGAAAAACCAGGTGATCTGGCAGGCCTTTTAACTAATTTGGGACCGAATGATGTCTTGTTTATTGATGAAATTCATCGTTTGAATACAGTGGTCGAAGAGTATTTGTATTCTGCCATGGAGGATTATCGTATCGATATAATGATCGATTCGGGACCTAACGCTCGTACCATTCAACTCACTTTGCATCCTTTTACGCTGGTAGGTGCCACTACCCGTATGGGCTTGTTGACTGCTCCGATGCGTGCTCGATTTGGAATTCCATGTTTGCTCAATTATTACGATGTTGCTACCTTGGATAAAATTATAAAACGATCGGCCTCAATTCTTGATGTGCCGATTACCAAAGATGGAGCGTTAGAAATAGCAAGACGTAGCAGAGGAACGCCTAGAATAGCCAATGCCCTTTTGAGAAGGGTACGGGATTTCGCCCAAATCAAGGGCAACGGAACCATTGACCAAGCGATTGCTGTCTATGGTTTGGATGCTTTGCATGTCGATAACCAAGGCTTGGACGAGATGGATAACAAAATCCTTAAAACAATTGTGGAACATTTTGCTGGTGGACCAGTAGGCTTAACCACGATTGCAACTGCAGTGGGTGAGGAGTCGGGCACTATAGAAGAAGTGCACGAGCCTTATCTTATTCAGCAAGGCTATTTGAAAAGAACGCCGAGAGGCCGTGAGGCTACTCCTAAGGCCTATGAACACCTTGGTTTGCCTCCAATTCAAAAAGATGACATACAAGGATCTTTATTCTAAACAAACCCTTCACTATTTAATTATTTTGTTGTGTTAAAAAGTAATTTAAACCCCTCTAAACTAGAGGCCGGCTGCGATGAGGCAGGCAGAGGTTGTTTGGCCGGGGCTGTTTTTGCTGCTGCAGTAATTTTACCCCCTGATTTTAAATCAGAGCTGTTGAACGATTCTAAAAAATTGAAAGAAAAAGACCGATATGCTTTGCGTAAAGTCATCGAGTCTTCTGCCTTGGCTTGGGCAGTTGGGCAGGTATCAGAAAAAGAAATTGATGAAATTAATATACTAAATGCCTCTTTTTTAGCCATGCACAGGGCTATTGACCAACTTCAAAAAAGGCCCGAACATCTTCTAATAGATGGCAACCGCTTTAAACCCTATACATTGATTCCTCACGATTGCATCATCAAGGGAGATAGCAAATATATGTCGATTGCTGCTGCATCGATTTTAGCGAAGACATACCGAGACGATTATATGAAAAGGTTGCATCAATTATACCCTGCTTATCAGTGGAACAAAAACAAAGGCTATCCTACGAAGGCGCATCGGCAGGCAATCGTTGATGTTGGCTACAGCGACTATCATCGAAAAACCTTTAAATTGAAAATAAGTGATTTGAGCTAGTCGCTAAAGCCTAAGAGTTTTATTGCTATAATCTTACAAAAAAAATAGAAGTTTAGTAAGAATTACGTAATTTGCATCTAGAAAAAAGTAGTACTTTCTGAAATCATCTCCACAAATTCACAATTGTGTTTTTATGAACGTCCCGAATGCATTAACCGTCTTTCGTATTATACTAGGAATTATTGTTCCTTATCTGATGTGGTACGGAGGGGTAGAGGAACGTGTTTTTGCAGCTGTTCTTTTTGGCATAGCTGCGTTTACCGATTGGTTGGACGGTTGGTATGCAAGACGCTACAACCTCATTACAAAAATTGGTAAAATCTTGGACCCAATTGCCGACAAAGTTCTTGTGCTAGGAAGCTTTGTAGTGTTGTCTGATTTGCGATTCGAGCAAATGTATTCTATTTGGTGGATTGTCCCTATCTTTTTGAGAGAGGTCATTATAACCATTTATCGACTCATATTTTTGCTGCGCAAAAAACCAATTGTTGTGGCAGCCTCTTGGTCCGGGAAAGCCAAAACAGTGATGCAAATGATCACCCTTCCTTGCGCCTATTTTTATTTGATGTTTACACAGCATTTTCCTGTGCTTTCTGCGACAACTCTACAAATAGGTTGGTGGCTAGTCCACATAATGATTATAGCTTCTTTGGCTATGACTGTTGGGTCTGGTCTACGTTTTTTTATCAAAAACTGGAAGGCGGTCAAAGAAGTAAGCAGTGTCGAATAATTTATCCTACCTTAATGTGCCATTCATGGAAAAACAATCGCTCAAAAAAACTAAGTTTGCTGAATATGTTCGTGATTTTACCGCAATTGGTAATCCGTTTTTATTATTGTTGGTTAGTTTGTCCGCTTTATCTGTATTGCCTGGTTTCGAAGGTTTTATGCTACGATTAATCGTAGGGTTTTTGGTCAATGAGTTCGTCTGTTCATCTATCAAATATTTTTGGCACAAACCACGGCCTAATGGTCAGGTCTTTGATAACGGTTTTGAAAAAATTGATGCCGGTAGCTTTCCGAGTATTCATGCATCAAGAATGGCTTATGTTTATCTCTCTTTAAGTTTTGTGCATTATACTTGTGGGTACTACTTTATGTTGCCTATATTTTTGACGCTTATTTTGGTGGTTGGCTACTCAAGAACATTTTTGAAAAAACATTTTTGGACAGATGTTTTTGCCGGTTTTGGCTTCGGGATTTTATTTTTCCTACTTTTTTTTATTTTAATATAAGCGCTTAGGGCTTCATTTTGAGTCAATTATGTGTAAAATGCCCACTAATTTTCAAAATAAGTATTCGTCTGTTTCTCATTTAGGAAAAAAAGTATGACATTTGCCTCATTATTATAGTAGTTACAAATAGTTTATTTAATCAAAAACGAAATTATAACAAATGAGAAAAGCTGATTTAGTTTCTCGAATTGCAGAAAAAACAGACATCCCTAAGGTAGATGTATTGATGACCTTAGAAACATTCTTTTCAGAAGTAAAAGATAGTTTAGCCAACAAAGAAAACGTTTACATTCGTGGATTCGGTAGCTTTGTCGCTAAAAAACGCGCCAAAAAAATTGGACGTAATATCAAAAAGAAAGAAGCTATTGTAATTCCTGCTCATTACATTCCTGCTTTCAAACCGGCTAAAGCATTTGTCAATAAGGTTAAAGATCAAGTTTTAGTGGACGAAAATGCCTAAAAAGCATAAGCTTCAGAACTTCTGCATTAGTTTCGAATCGTATGAATTTAACGAAATTACAACTCATTTCTTTAGTGTCAACAGCCGTTTTACTGTGCTTTTTGTTCGTTTTAAAAGCACTTGGTTATACAGTACCTGTCACCAAAAAAGGGCAAGACAAAGATGTTGATCAAAGTGGTATTTTGACCGAAGAAATTGTTTTGACGCAGGCAAGAGGCAGCTTGGATTCTTCACAACTTGTTTGGTTGGCTGAACTAGACAAGGAAAAAGAAATTGCAGCTACTGTAGCTAACGAAGCAGAAGTTCTGAAGTTAATTTCTCGTACTTGGTACGAATACCGTAACTTTTTGGTCAGCGGATATTATGCCAAAAAAGCGGCAGAATTAATTCAAACAGGAGAGGCTTGGGGTATAGCAGGGACAACTTATGGCGCTGCTTTCGGCAACAGCCTCAAAGTGGACGAAAAAGTATTGGCAGCACAACAAGCGGTAAAAGCACTTGAGAAAGCGGAACAATTACAGCCCGACAGCTTACAACATACGCTTAACAAAGGGCTTATGATGCTTGAGTTAAGTACCGTCGATGCTACGGTAATGCCTATGACAGGGGTGCGCATATTACAAGATTTGGATAAAAAGTTTCCAGATAATATCATCATTAATATGACTTTAGCTCGGTTGTCGGCAACACGTTCAGGCGACTTGAAAAAAGCGATGCCTAGGTTTGAAAAAGTATTAGCGCTATCCGAGTCACAAAATGTTTCTGATAATATTCTGTTAGAAGTACATTATTTTCTAATTGAATGTTATAAGGAAGCATCAAATAACGATAAAGTGCTTTTTCATTACGACAAAACCATCGAACTTTCTAAGGAAAATACATCGATGCAGGACAAGATGAAACAAGCAAAAGAAGATTACATTAAAAATAATTTATAACAATAAAAAAATATAGAAGGTATGCCTTGTGGAAAAAAACGTAAGAGACATAAGATTGCGACGCACAAACGTAAGAAGAGACTTCGCAAGAATCGTCATAAGAAAAAGAAATAATCTATTGTAAATAGATTTAAAGTTTATACGTGTACTAGGGCAATTTTAAATGTTGCCCTATGTACATATATAGCTATCAGTAATTTATTGCCCACCTTTGTCGGCTGAATCAAATTATATACACCTAGATTCCTAATCATCAATCAATCACTCCTTAAAAAAAGAGACCACTCCATTCTGCTTTTTTGTGAGTTGATATCGGCCTGACATCCTAAAATTTTCAATAAATTAACTGGCTATTTGTATTAAACACAAACATTAAAAAGTTTGATTATTATCCTTTTAATAACAATCATTCTGTAATTGGGTTTCTAGTAAAACGGAAACTAGAGTTATTGTGGTAGATACTGTATCAACATAGAAAGCAAAGAAATTTAAATTCCCATTAATTAGCATCACCCGCTACTTTCTGTCATTATATGGTTCCTATTAAAATTAGATTTTAATAGTTCTGTTCTATAGATACTGCTGACGGCTCCAAAAAATATATATAATTTGGAAAAAGAATTAATTATAAATTCTAACCAACAAGAAATTCAATTAGCTTTAATTGAAGACAACAAATTGGTAGAATTACACAATCAACCGTTGAAAAACAATTTGATTGTGGGCGATATATATCTAGGAAAAATCACCAAGTTACTGCCGGGATTAAATGCTGCATTTGTCAACATTGGTTATCCTAAAAAAGATGCTTTTTTACACTACACAGATTTAGGGCCACAGCTCAAATCATTGGTAAAATACACGGACGGTGCTATTTCAAAAGCACTCACAACACATGAACTCAAGTCGTTTGAGATTGAGCCAGAAATTCAGAAAAAGGGCAAAATTAGTCAAGTTTTGCGTAAGGGACAAACCCTACTTGTTCAAGTATTAAAAGAGCCTATATCCACCAAAGGTCCACGCTTGTGTTGCGAAATTACAATTGCAGGGCGTTATGTAGTATTAACTCCTTTTTCGAATGTAATTGCTGTTTCTAAAAAAATAGTGGGCGATGGCGAAAGGGTACGACTCAGAAGATTGATGGAAAGCATACGTCCTATGAATTTTGGGTTTATTGTTCGAACAGCTGCTGAAGGAAAAAAGGTAGCCGAACTGTACGATGATATTACAGAGTTGGTCGAAAAATGGAAACAAATATACCAACAATTACACCAAGCAAATGCTCCTGTAAAATGTCTCAGCGAACTCAACAAAACCAAAAGCCTTATCCGAGATTTTTGGAATGAGTCTTTTTCGAGGGTTGTAGTAAACGACCGTAAAGTGGAAGAAGAGGTGATTAGTGAGATTCGTAAAGTAGCTCCCAAGAAAACCGATATCGTTAAATATTACAAAGGGCATAAGCCAATTTTTGATCAGTTTGGAATAACACGTCAAATCAAATCATCTTTTGGCAAAACTGCAACGATGCACAGTGGTGCTTACTTGGTTATAGAGAAGACCGAGGCGATGTATGTGGTTGATGTCAACAGTGGCCACAAAATGGTCAGTAACGACCAAGAAGAAAATGCGATACGTGTCAATATGGAATCGGCTGCCGAAATTGCTCGCCAATTAAGATTGCGCGATATTGGAGGTATTATCATTATTGATTTTATTGATGTGCGCAAAAATGAAAATAAAGTCAAGCTGTATCAATCCATGAAGAAATTGATGGAAACAGATAATGCAAAACATACTATTTTGCCTTTGAGTAAATTTGGCTTGATGCAAATAACACGAGAACGTGTGCGTCCGGCAATTGCTATTTCAACAGCTGAACATTGTCCTGTCTGCGATGGTTCTGGAAAAATCAATCCATCCATTCTACTTGTTGATAATATCAAAAGAGATTTGGAGTTTATTATCAAGTCCCAAAGCCCGGACAAAATATCTTTGACGGTCCATCCTTTTATTTACGCTTATTTCAAAAAAGGAATGTGGAATTTATTGATGCAGTGGCGCAAAGAGTTTGGAAAGTGGCTACGCTTGCACCAAGATAATAGCTACCACATGATGCAGTACAAATTTTATGATGATAATGACGAAGAGATTCGTCTGAGTTAACAAAAATCTACTTAAACCACCAACTACTTTAGGGTATTTGGTGGTTTTTTTTGTTTAAGCTTTGAGGTATTCAGCCATTTTTTCCATTTGATCATAAAACGATGCTCCGTATTTACGAATAAGGGGTTCTTTCAAAAACTGATAGACCGGCACTTGAAGTTCTTTGCCTTTGCTACAGGCGGCCGAACATATTTCCCATTCGTCATAATCAAGTTTAGAAAAACTAGAGTTGTTAAGTTGTTCTATTCGAATCGGGTACAGATGGCAAGAAATAGGTTTTTTAAATTCGATAGCGCCCGCTTCATAGGCTTTTTCAAGACCACATTTAGCCATGCCATTGGCCTCTATTGTAAGGTAAGCGCAGGCGGCATTGTCGACAAGCGGTGTGCCATACTCTTTTTCTTGCGGTATATAAACAGCAACCCCTTGTTTTTCGATAGCTGCAATACCTTTTGGCTGAAGAAACGGTTTGACCTTAGGGTAGATGCTTTTTAGTAGGTCAATTTCGGCATCTTCCAGTGGCGCGCCAAAATCACCTTCCCAGCAGCATGCCCCTTTACAGGCATCCAAATTACAAACAAACTCTACTTCGAACAAGGCGGGGTCGATTACTTTACCTTCAATAATGAGCATAAATTGAGTGAATTAGTTGGTTACATTAAAGGTTATTGGTCTATGATAGTACTCTAGACAAAGTAAGTTGCTACAGTTATCTATTTGGTTTTGTGTAGTTGTTTTTCGGGTAATCAATAATTGAGCAGGCCCTTTAGATAGACGTTTAGAATAGTTAGCGACCAATTCAAATTTATTGCCGCGGCTGATTCCATTGTGATTGACCGAGAATGTTTGCCCCTCTGAATCTGTGAAAATCAGAATAAGTCCGTCTTCTTTTTCGAGTGCAGCCCCCTTCCACTGTAAGACACCTCCATTTTTCTGACTGATTTGTTGTCCCATGATTTCAGGGTTTTCAAATCGATTCATCTCTATATTAAATGTTTGACTGCTTCCTCCTTTTTGTTTGAATTCGAAGGTATAAGAACTGTCAAACGATACAGCATTTTCCAATAATCGATACTGTAGCCCAACCGTCGGAAGCTTTTTGGCTTGCATGGGTTTTTTATTGACCAAAACGGAGCCTTCAATTGCTACAGATGAGTCTGTTTTGAAGGTCATTTCAGCCTGTAATTCTCTGTTTTGTTGCATATACCGTACATATGCATTTATTTTTTTGAATGGATAGACTTCCTTAGTCGTTTGCTGTACTTGGTTTCTGCTATCACAGTGACATGCCCAAAAGGGTAGACTTAATACCAAAATAAGTTTGTAATGTATATAATTCATCGATAAAATATTTGTGTATTTGTTGGCTATAAAGGTATTATAAAATTATAAAATTCAGCTCGTTTTCATCTTTTTTTGAATTAAATAAGCTAACCGCTGATGAAAAAAATTAAAGATTATGGATGCTTGGCCTGATT
>CAJQQM010000174.1 GCA_905480485.1 uncultured Aureispira sp. | reverse complement strand
CTATTGAATCGGTGGGTACTTCAAGTATGAGTGGTATCCGAGTGTATGCAACTATCCAAAATACACAAGCCAATCAACTTCAAATCCGCTTGCAGGGACAAATCAATTATGAAGTACTTTTTTTTCAGGCTATTTCGGTGTTGATGCTGCTCGGCGTCACAGCTAATGCAATCGCAACCGTACCGCTGTCGATTCTATGTTGCATTTTCTTCAATGCATTTTTTAGTTGTATTTACTATTTTCAACAAAGAAATCTTTGTTACAAGTTTAGACGATTTGTTCAGGCGTAAATTACCAGTAGATCCAATTTTGCTGCAAATAGTCAGTCTAAGATTTAATTTTATGCCCTAAGGCGGCAGTTTTTAACGCACTAAGATTTTTTATTGATATAAAAATCGTAAATTAAGGGATGTAATATTAGCTTAGAAGCGCTTAGTAGGGTTGAGTATCCTTTGAACGGGGGCCATTAACTTGTTTACAAAGAGTATAAAAAGTGGTCTATCAAAAAATACCACTATATTTATCGACGCAACATCCTGTCGTATTTCGCTTAATTTTAGCATTTATCTACAATAATTAACGATGAACTTTATGCTTAAATACTGGGTTTTATGGGTTTGTATCTTCGGAAGTGGGCTTACACATGCCCAAGTCAGCCACAACTACACCGACCACAAGCCACAATATCGCAAATGGTTAGATTCGTATATTTTGGATAAAATAGAATATACCCCCAATAGCACTATTTTCTTTTTTCGGTTCGTTTGCACCAATGAATCTTCAGGTGGGGCTACTTTCTATCCGCCAGGAGGCGAATGGGCCTGGTTTTTGAAAGGAAGAGACGTTCAAAAGTCTTTTCAAATTACAGCCGTCAAAAATGTACGAAGAGACAATATAGTTGTGAAAAAAAATGTCGTGGACAAAGCTTTTAACAGTCCGCCTTCCTCCAAAACAGGCTACACTATTTTTAGTTGCGAGGTGCACTTTGCTCGTTTGCCCGATGATATGAATGAAGCTGATTTGATTGAAGGTGTAGGACAAGAATTCAATCGAAGGCATTTTAATTGTTTTAATGTAAAACTCAAAACATGGCAAGATGATTTGGGTTCGGAACAAGATAGTAAAGCAGAGGTGCAAAAATTTGAATCTAAATATGTAAGTCCCAACACATCGAGGGTCAAAAAGGATAAGGTAGTAGAGGGATTGAAGAAAATAGATTCCTTAAAAAAACGATCTTCTATGGGGCATTTACTTAAGGCTTCCGATTTGGAGTGTGGTCGTTTATTGGTGTTGGATAATATAAAATTTCATGATAACAGTGCCAAATTTAACGGTATGATTGCGGCTAACAAGACGCTTTACACCATATTCAACTACCTAAAGGCACACCCTAAGACGAGTCTCAAGTTGTATGGGCATAGTGATATTTTTGGACCAAAAGAACGCAATATAGAGTTGTCTCGACAGCGTGTAATCAAAATTCAACGTTGGCTAACGATGTATGGCATCAAGCAATATCGCATCGATTATGAATGGTTTGGGCCCGACAAGCCCTTAGTGCCGGAAGGGTCAATTGATAACCGTAGAGTAGAGATAAAACTTGATTGCGGTAGCTAAGTATCGACCTTTATTTAGGGGCATTTCAATTTATTTAATCAATTTCATCAAAATAGTTATTCAAATTAATCAACAAGCCTATCCATTATGTCCGATACCACTATTCCCTACATATTTAAATTTGATATAATAACGCAGGAGTTTAACCTTACTTCTAATAAAGATGTACTAACGATCAATGCCGAGCACAAAAAATTTAGCTGGCTTCAAAGTTTAGAAGCCGGGAGGATTGTAAAAATTAGCGCCAAAGGTAAATGGACGAGTTCCAAAGATTATAACAATCTTTACGAAACAATAAAGCCCCCTAAAAAAGTCGTGGCCAAACGAGTAAAGAAAAAAAAGGAGCAAGTTGCACCCGATCAAGAAGCATCAGTCAAAGCATCAGCCTACTGTTTTTTCAAGCATCCTCAGGAATCTTATTTTTTACTTCGAAATACAGCAGGTGAAGATATAAATATAGGTGCTGAACACGAAAAATACGAATGGCTTGCGAGCCAAGAGACAGGTCGGGTTATTAAGATTAATGAGAAAGGGCGCTGGAATTCGTCCAAAGATTACAAAGGACTGTATGAATTGATTGGTACGGTTTCATTTGACACCAAGAGATCCAAAAAAAGAACTAAAAAAGAAGCTAAACAAGATGCTAAAATTAGCCAGCCAAACAAAAAAGTAGCTGAGAATAATGACCAAACAGACGCATTACAAAAGGTTAACAAGGAATTGGAGGCCTTAAAAAAATCCTATGCAAAGCTCCTAAAAGAAAAAGAAGTTACGGAAGAAATGTTGGAATTGGTCGAAACGGAAATGTTGTATGCACCAAAAGACATCTATATGCTCAATGGTATCATGGTCCAATCGGATGATAAACATGCAGCCCTAAAAGCGAAAGCAAATGACTTGGGCATCACATTATTCATCAAAGAAAATGCCTATTTAGATGGGCAAGACCGAATCGATTTTTGGGGATTTAAATCAAAAATCATGGAATTGGCAGAAGCACTTGGATACGCTAAAGATGTGGGTACGGATGTGTATGCAAAATACCAATTGTTTCATATAACACCGTCTTATATAGAAGGACTAAAAAGCAAGCTTCGAAGCTTAAACAGCGAAAATGCCTTTTTGAAAGAGGATATCCAAAAAGCCAAAAAAATAGTAGTCGTCAAAAAAGCGAATAAGCCTGCAAAAGTAATTGTGAAAAAGCAATGGGAAGCTAAAATTGTGGCTGATTTGACGTACGTCTCCATTTATAGTTATGATAAAAAGAAAACAAAAGAATCTATAACGATACGGATTGTCACCAAAGAATTGGAGAGTAAACCGCCTCAATCACTTTTTAAAAGTTTTATAAAATTGGCTTTACAAAAAAGGATCGTTGATAATCCCCGAAGTGTAGATTACAGAATTTATAGTGTTTCAGGCTTTCCGTCTGGTTTATATAAGAATGATAGAAAAATAACGAATATTCTCTTTTCATTTATAAAAGAGTACTAGTTAAAAACCTTTTAGTATACATCAAATGACTTTAAAGGATTGCTAAAGTTGCTCTTTCTCTGACTATCTTAACACACAATTTTAGAATTGCTATTTAATTTGGTAGTGATTTGTGGGATTCGAGTACGATTTCCTTTCTAATGTTTCAAGTAGCTTTATTCAACCAATTATTTTTACATCCCTTACCATCAAATTATGTCTGATACTTCAATCTCTTATATATTTACTTTTGATACAAAAACACAGGAGTTCAAACTTACTTCCAAGCAGGATATACATGTGATTGATGCTAATCATAAAAAATATAATTGGCTACAAAATTTAGAGGCTGGGAGGATTGTCAAAATCAGTGCGAAAGGGAAATGGACGAGTTCCAAAGACTATAATAATCTTTACGAAACAATAAAGCCCCCCCCAAAAGTCGTGCTTAAAAAAGCAAAGAAAAAAAAGGAGCAAGTTGCTCCCGATCAAAAAGAATCAAAAAAAACATCTAGCGATCAATCTTTACCCAATAATGAGCTAATGGAATCATCTAATTACGGCTTTTTCTTCAACGAAAAGGCAGGCTATTACTTATTGAGAGATGCCGAAGGCAAGGAAGTGCATATTGAGGCCCCCCACCCAAAATTCGATTGGATAGCACAGCAGGAAGCAGGTCGAGTCATCAAAATCAATGAAAAAGGACGTTGGAACTCCTCCAAAGATTATAAGGGATTGTATGAACGAATTGGTGATGTCTCTTTTGACAAAAAGAAATCTACTAAAAAGACAAAAAAAGACTTGAGACAAGGCATTGACCAAGATCCTAAAATTAGTCATTTAAATAAAAAGGAAGTAAAGCAAGACAACAATAAGCATAATAAGGAAACAGAAGCGCTTAGAAAAGAAATAACACGTTTAGAAGCAGAACTTAAACGAGAAAAAAAGAATCGACTTTATTATGAAGAAAAGTGGTCCTCTAGCCTCGATGAAATGCTGAATGCACCGAATGATATCTACATTTTGGATGGTTTGCAAGCAACTTCTGAAGATAACTACGCCTATCTCAAAACAAAAGCGGAAGAATTGGGGGTAACCATAAACATTCGCATCAACCCTTGGAAAGACGGAACCGATGAACTATGCTTTTGGGGTTTTAAATCAAAGGTAATGAAGCTAGCTGAAATAACGGGTCATGCCAAGGATGTAGGTGCTTCCAAAGCCTACGCCCTAGTGCATGTAACTATTGATACTCTAAAGACGATTGAAAGCAAGCTGAGAAAACAGAATAGAGAGAATGTATTGTTGAAAAAAGATATTGAAAAAGCCTCAAAAACAAGAGTTGTCAAAAAAGCGAATAAGCCCCCAAAGGTTGTTGAAAAGCAACAATGGGAGGCGAAGATTGTGGCTGATTTATCTTATGTAAGAAAGTATAGTTCAGACAAAAGCAAGTGCAAAGAATCCATTACCATAACAATCGTAACTGACTTTTTAGAAAAGGCGCCCTCTCAATCCGTTTTTAAAAGTTTTTTGAAGCAAAAGTTACAAAACCCTTTATCATATCCAAGCTCAATTGATCATAGAATATCCCGTATTTCTGGTTTGTCGGATGGCCTCTTACAGTCTAACCGTAAGTTGACAAATATTCTCTTTTCCTATATTCAAAAATATTATTAATTGGAATGAAAAAATTAATTCTTAAAAGCCGCTGGAAAAATTTTGCGGTAGATGTACCCGGACAACCCGGTAGCGATCATGCTATTCATGCTTGGGCCTATCACGGGCAGGTCAATCAATGCTTTTATTTTAAAGATGGTTTTTTGTTATCGGCTAAAAATAAAGATTATTGCCTGGATGTTTCGGATAGCGCTTTTAAGAATGGAACAAGTGTTGGCATCTGGAAAAAACACGGCGGCATCAATCAACAATGGCAATTCGAGGATGGATTCTTGCTTTGCGCGGGCAACCAACAATTTTGCCTTGATATTGACAGTAGTAACGGCGAAAATGGTTCGAATATACAGATATGGACCAAATTGGATGGGGACAATCAACGTTGGCGCATGGTTCGTGAAGGACAACTGGAAAAGGAAAAAGCATGGAAGCAAACCTTTATTCTAAATCAGAACAATAATGAAGCGCTTGATTTACCGGCACAAAGGGATCGAAATGGGCAGCTTGTTCATACCTGGACCAAACATGGCGAGTTAAATCAACAATGGTATTATAGGGACGGACGCATTCATAGTGCTTTGAACCCGGATTATTGCCTGGATATTGTTGGACCAGTTTACAAAGACGGTTCTCTTGTCCATCTTTGGCAAAAACACGATGGCCCCTCTCAGCAGTGGATTTACGAAGATGGCTACTTTAAATGTAAAGCCAATCCTTCTTTTTGCCTCGATATGGATGCCAATAACAAGGGGAATGGTGCAAAAATTCAGATTTGGTCAGTGGTCAATTATCCCAATCAAAAATGGACCTTAAAAACACCTGAACAGCTGCAAAAAGACCTCGATAAAGCAAAAGAAAAAGCAGAGAAACAAGGTATCAAAGAAGCCGAACGATTAGCTAAAGAAAAAGTAAAAGAAGCCGAGCGTGCCCAAAAGCAGGCCGCTAAAGAAAGGGCACAAGCGGAGAAAAGGCTTGCAAAAGAAAACGAACAAGCTGAAAAGCAACGAGCTAAAGAAGAAAAAGAAGCCGAAAAGATGCGTACGCATCGCTTCAAAACAAGTAAAGGACAAACCTTTTGTCAGTATTGCGGTGTTGAACAAAGATACAGTTCTTTTGGTTGCGATAGAGCGAAAGGGCATAATTATGTCTTGCAAAAGGTAGGAGACAATTGGGAACCTGTGTGTAATAAATGTGGCTATGGCCCCAATTATTCAGATTTTAGCTGTCAGTGATACCGACCACATCAATACGATGTTTAAGATTGTTTGGCCCAGAAAAGATACTGATTTGGATGAACGTTTTTATCTTTCTGTTACAGGATGCGCTGCCCTCGATTTTTATTTTTTAACAACTTGAAAAAATCAAGAAAATACAGTGCTTTGATAGAAAACTGATTGTTTTGTCCTGTTTCAAACATGGTCGCAAAATTGTTGAAATAATTGTAATTAGGATTGTCACCATAATCAAGAACGGCGTTTTTCCACACAATATTCAATTCCGAACCCGGGGCAAAACGCCACCTAAAGATAAGGTCGATATTAAAAGCGTTGTAATTGGTATTGTGGTTGTTGTTGTAATTGGTATCGCCCATCGAACCGTCATCATTGAGTACAAAGAATTGCTTGTAATCGACCATTGCCCAATAATGACGCACCCTCAAACTCAGCGAAATTTTGTTGGTAAACAAGTAGTTGGCAGAAATAGTAGTTTCTAAATCTTGTCGATAACGCGAACCAAAAATTATCCAGTCTTCTTGACTAGCGGCGTCTTGGGTCTTGGTGACAAAACCAATATTATTTCTGCGAATTGTTAAATCACCTTCAATAATCATATTAAAATTGTCACTGAATCGGATAAGCGGCTGAAGGTTGATGCCAAAAACATCAGAAGCAGCCCAGGCGCCTTCACCCCAAAAACGTCGATAACTAAAGCGGCCGTCCAAAGCAAAAACTTTGCGATAATCACTCGAAAACCAGCAGCCAATTCGAGTCCAGGTGGGTTTCGACCAATATCGTCCATCGGTACGTGGTTCGAAAAAGTCCTTGTACCCCATCGGTTCAATTTTGAAATCAGCCCCTAAGGATAAAAAGTTTTTGAGGGTGCTGCCCCATTCGCCTCCTAAAGATATTCTTGTAAAAACAGAAGGATTGTACAAGCGTTCGTAATTGAATTCGAGTTTGGACCACATGCGCAACATAAGGCCAATAGGCTTATAAATATTATATCGGGCACGGGCTGAGGATACCATAAAATTGGTCCGGAAAATAAATCCCATGTCGTTAATGTTATAGTATTTACTTATCGTGCGTTGGCCAAGTCCAAAGGTAAAATTACCGCTAAATTTCTCAAAAAATAAGCGATAGCGATATCCATTATCATAGGATTTGCTGTGCAAACTAGTATCTAAAAATCGATGCGACATAGCAGCCGAACCGGTTACACCATAGTTGTTGTTTTTGTCAGCGATTTTAAACTCAGTACCGGTTACCAAAGCATCGGAGTAGTCGCCAAATCGGACCACCGAAGTATTGATTAAACTTATATACGAATGTTTCCAGAATTGCTGGTCAAAGACGACCACATTGTAATTGCTAAAGTTTTCTGTCTCGAAACGTGTTGACAAGCCAGAATCATTTTCGATTTGTGCAAAGGTAGGCGCTGTAATCGCATTAAAAACACCAATGCCTAATCCCTTCTTGGTTCTACCCGATACTTTTAGCGCATTGATTAAATAGGGTTTTGTTGGGTTTTTGACCACATAATCGATACTGTCCAATTGGTCGTAAGCCAAGGCGTAACGTTCGGGTCTGCTGCCAATGCGTCTAGAGTAAAATAAATTAGCTTTGCCAAACAACTCGGTACCTTCCGTAAAAAAAGGACGGCGTTCTTCATAATAAATTTCGAATGGCGAAATATTGAAGACAAGATTATCGGATTGGACATCCCCAAAATCGGGTACAAGCGCTACATCTAAGGTGAAACTCTCGTTGATACCGTATTTCATATCGGCACCTGCCGAAAAAGTAGGACTTATCAATGTCTCTTTTGTTTGGCCGTCGTAAGCATGGTTGATATAGCCAGCTATATAGGGCGTAAACGACAATCGAATAGGCGGTTTGATGCGTTCAATCCCTGTTAGTAAGCCCTGTTGCTGTACAAAATTTTCTTGAGTGGGGTCGATAGGCGACCAAAAAAACTCTTGACGAGTTCTTCGAATATTCCGACCAAAATTAATACCCCATGTTTGTATTTCGTTTTTGGGGAATCGAAGTTGCGAATAGGGTATTTCGAGTTCTGCCACCCAACCATCAGCGTCTATTTTTACGGCACTCTTCCATACAGCGTCCCATATCTCGTCGCCGTCGTTTTCGTCTATCTGAACACCTGCTGCTGTTACCTGAAATGTAAAACTACTCTGTTGTGTGTACATGCCGTCTATATAAACAGCAAAATTATCGGCATTCACGTTTCGGTTGGCGTCGCGCACACTAAGCTGAGTAAGGATAGAATCAGCAGCAGTATCATACATTTTGGCGCCCACATAAATTCCTTCGGTCGTGTAGAGTACTTTTACAGTTGTCCGTTGTGAGGCTTGTCGTCCTGGATTCGGAGATAGTTCGGTAAAGTCAGAGGTCACAGGGGCGTTTAGCCAAACCTCTTCATCCAAAACACCATCAATTTTGGGTTTTTCTTCTATGTAGAAAGACTTAACAGTCTTTCTGCCAGCAGTATCTATCTGCCCAAAAGCAATTTGTGCAAATGATAAAACTAGTAGCGTGTACAAAAAAATCATTGTTTCCTGTGTTTGTTACAAATGGGAAATTTAGGTTGTAGGAAACCGGGATGATACTTCGTGGGGGAAGAATGGACAAAAGTAGTGCTTTATTTTTTTAAACAATGCACTTATGGTATTCTTAACAAGTTGTTAAGAGAAATACTACACGGCCACTTTGGCTTTTATGTGTGGATGTGGGTTGTAGTCAACTAGTTCAAAATCTTCGAACTTAAAATCAAAAATACTATCTACAGCAGGATTGATTTTCATGGTTGGCAAGCTGCGGGGCGTTCGACTCAGTTGGAGTTGTGTTTGTTCTAGGTGGTTGCTGTATAAATGCGCATCGCCTAGGGTATGTACAAAATCACCAGGCTGTAAGTCACAAACTTGTGCCATCATCATGGTCAGCAGCGCATAAGAGGCAATATTGAAGGGCACTCCCAAAAAACAATCGGCACTTCGTTGGTATAACTGACAAGATAATTTCCCATCGGCTACATAAAACTGAAACATGGTGTGACAAGGCATCAGGGCCATTTCAGATAATTCTCCGACATTCCAAGCATTGACAATAATTCTGCGAGAGTTTGGATTGTTTTTAATTAAATCAATCGCTTGTGCTATTTGATCAATCGTTTCCCCGTTTTTGGCGGTCCAACTGCGCCATTGTTTGCCATATACAGGGCCAAGGTCGCCCGTCTCGTCTGCCCATTCGTTCCAAATACGCACCCCATTATCTTGCAGGTATTTTACATTGGTATCGCCATCCAAAAACCAAAGCAATTCGTGAATGATGCTTTTGAGATGCAGTTTTTTGGTCGTGACCAAAGGAAAGCCTTCAGACAAATCATAACGCATCTGATATCCAAAAACAGATTGAGTTCCTGTACCGGTTCGGTCATCTTTAAAAGTGCCTTTGTTGCTGATATGTTGAAGTAAGTCGTGGTACTGCTTCATAATTAGTACTATTTAGTTCCCTTAATAAAGCACAAATTAAACTTTTTAATTGAAAATCTAATCATAATGATTAGAACAATCAAAAGGGGAACGGCAAGAGCACTAGAAAAAGTATTCTTTTGGAAAGAATGAATCGATTTTTTGCAAATTAAAGATCAAAAATTGAAGAGAATATTGGTTGGGTTTGACTTAGGTTTGATTCGCCTGTTTCAAAAAAGGCTAGAAATTGTCAGTTTTGTTGGGGATATGATTTTTTGATACGTACATTAAATTTCAAATTACTAAGCCTCGCTAAGTAGTCGGAAAAACATATTTTCGATTCAATCGTTATAAAAGCAGGTATTTTTTTTATAAATTATCTAATTGTTGATCATTAAATAGAATCCATGGGTTTATATATTGGGTTAGGCTTGCTAATAGCCTTTGTTATTTTAGGTATTCTAGGTAACAATATTGATAAAAAGGAAATTCAAGAGATACTAACAGATATCCAAAAACTCGAAGCACTTTATACTGATTTTGTCGAGCAAAAGATCAGTCATCACATCATCAATTCTAGCAATGGAGAAATTGATGTGCCTACGATTCATAAAGAAATTTTAATTTACCTGAAGCCTCACATCGATTCGATCATTAATCATATGAACCGTTTGAACTTTTCGAGTGTAAATATTCCCAACAAAAGTTTACGTTTCAATAATGTAACGAGTACGGCTGAACTACTCATCATTAACAAAGCTAAAAACGAAGACAAACAGCTGAGTGCTAAACAAATTGAAATATTCATAAAATCTGTTAGCGACACGGTTTATTCTGATTTGCAAGAACGAATCTTACGCCTTCCCTAAAAGAGACGCTCTTACCATAAAAACACATGTATTAGGGGCACTTATTTTTTGTTATAAAGCTCGATGCACTTATACGATTCCAAGACTTCTAAAAGATTGCTGCAGTATTGACACACTATCTGTTTGAAGCCAATCATTAAGGATATTGGCATAAACCCTGCGAAAGTCTATCTCAAAAGATAGGTCTCCATTGTCAAGTTGATCAAGGTTTGGGCCTTGATTATAAAACCCAGCTTTCTTGATCGAACCTCCCATAAGATAAAGGTTGTTGGCCTTTCCATGATCGGTTCCTTTAGAACCGTTTTCTGCCACTCTACGACCAAATTCTGAAAAGGTCATGATCAGGCTGTCGTTCCAATGGTCATTTTTTTTCAAATCACGCACAAAGGCTGCTAGTGCTTCTGAGTAATTTTTGAATAGTTTATTCTGCTGATTAACTTGATTGCTGTGGGTATCGAATCCGCCAATCGTAAGGTAATAAATTTGTGTATCTGAACCCGATATAATTAGTTCGGCTACTTGCTTAAAATCTTTTCCTAACTTGCCTTTGGGGTAGGTTTCTGTTGATCGATACACCTTCGATTTCTCAAATAAATAATCGGCAGAAGAAATAGTATTAGAAAGTGTTTTGTACAAATAAGCGACCGCTTCTTCATGTTCGTGATCATGATGATGTTGACGAACCGTCTGAATGATTTTATTGTTGGTAGTTTTGTGCAATTGATAAGGGTTACTCATGGCAAAGCCATGATTGCGCTTCCCTTTTAGTGCCAAGCTGAGGGTGTCGTCAATTTCGATTGCTTGATGTGCAATACGCTGTTGATGATTGTCTAGATAGCGACCTAACCATCCGCTCGACAAAAATTGATTGGAATTTGAAGCGGTGTGCCATATATCCATCGATCTAAAATGCGATCGGTCGGGGTCGGGATAACCGATATTGTTGATGATGCTCAAAGATCCGTCGTCATAAAGGCTTTGTAGAATCTTTAGGTTGGGATTAAACCCGAGTGTGTCGGTGGCTTTTAATACATTAGTTGATGGGATGGCAATAGATGGACGGTTTTTATAATAAATATCATTAGTGTAGGGCACAACGGCATTTAAGCCATCGTTACCACCGTTAAATTGAATGATTATTAATTTTTTTTGATTTTTTTTGTCTCGAAAAGGTCGGTTTTCAAAGGCTTTCAGAAACAGGGGGACAGCCATAGTACCGGCAGTGGCTAAACCTGTCTTTTTTATAAAATTTCTTCTTGATATATTTTTCATGGTCTAATTTTTTAGCAAAGTTGAAATTCGGGTAATGACAGGATTCGGCTAAGGATTCTTTTAGTGCTGTCTTTTTGGCTTTCATGTGTAGTAGAGAGTTGCTGTATAAAAGCAGCTTCATTTTTGAGCGAGCTGGCCAGTAAATAACCCAACAAAACAATAGCTTTGGTTTGTGGCTGCATATCGGATAGCATTTTTTCGAGCGGCATTAAGTCGGTGCTTACAGCCAATTGCTTTGGGGCTTTCAATGCCATTTCTTCGGGCCCGTTTTTTACGTTTAACTGGAGGTTCGATTTCTGAACAAGATAGGCGCCTAAATTGAGGCGCAGCATGAGGGTCGAATTATCAATCCAAGCGTTTCCACCTGGCCAACCTGCAACATTTGGCGGACGCAACAAAACTTGTCCGAGTGCCCGTTGAATGTAAATTCCTGCATTGGCAGTATCAAAACGCATTCGAACTATCTTGGCAAGTCCGACCTGTAGCTCGATGGGGGACTTTATTTTTGACCCTACATAGTTGGGATCATAAAACCAAGGGCTTTCAAAAATATGCCGCATAAGTCGAGCAATATCATAATTGGAATTGTACAAAATAGTGGCTAGGGATTCAATTCTATTGTCATCTACTTTGTCACAAACAAAATAACGATAAATTTTTTGACAAAGATATCGTGCGGTTTGTTTATTTTCTAAAATGATATCTATAATGTCGTCGCCATCAAAATTACCTGTTTTACCCATAAAGGTTTTAGAACCACTATCGTGCTGTTCGGCCTTGAAATTAAAACTTCCATCTGATTTGTTGGCAAACCAGCCTGTAAATGCTCTAGCTGATTCTTTTACATCTTGTTCGCTATAATTGCCTCGACCAATGGTAAATAATTCCATAAGTTCTCTAGCAAAATTTTCGTTGGGTTTGTTTTTCTTATTTTGCTGATTATTGAGGTATATAATCATAGCTGCATCTTTGGCGATGGCTAAAACTAAATCTCTAAAATTGCCTAAGGCATGTTGTCTTAGCGTGTTGATATATTGTGCAGCAAAATCATAGCGTTTGGCTTCACAAGCAAAGTGCCCATGCCAAAACAACGTCATCTTTTCGAGCAGTGGTTGACTGTCGTTCGTAATCATTTGATTCAACCAATTGCGATTCACTTCGGTAGTAAGGCGCTGAATTTCTTTGCGTACTTTCTTCTTTTGTTCTTTCGTCAAATTACGATATGCCTTTGGCGATAATTTATTGTAATAGGGGGTTTTGACAGGTTTGGGTTTTGTGGGAACAAATAATTTTTGTACGATTTTAAGATAGGGGGTCTTTGTTTTTTGCAGAAAATTCTCTGGAGATAATCCAAATCCCGCTCGGGCCATTAGGTGTTTTACTTTTTGTTCGTTGTTCATGGTCTATTTTTTTGTAATTGGATTTGGCACTATGACCATCGTATACCAATAAAGGTTTAATGGGTTGCTGTATTTTTTAGTTACTAAAATGTTTTATTAACAAATCTGCAACGGCATCGTTTTGATCGTGCATCAACCAATGTCCGGTACCCTCAAATATTTTTAATTGGGCATTTGAGCAATACTTTAAACTTAGGCGTGCTAAATCTTTGTGCAGGTATTTATCCTTTGCCCCCCACATAATGAGTGTATCTACAGCAATATTACTTCCCTTAAGTTGTTTAGTTTTTAGGTCCTTTAGCAGAGCACGATACCAATTCAACATCGTCGATAATACTTGTTTCTCTTGCCAATTCATTCTATACCTGTTTTTTTGAGCTGCAGACAAATCAAGGGGTAGGTTATTGATCAAGGCATGAAAATTAAAGCGCCTTAATACAAATTCAGGAACAACGCTAAGTTGAAAAAATAGGATATACCAACTTTTAAACTTCTGTTGCCAGTGCGTTTGGTTGTATTCCCAACTAGCCAATAGATGTGGGGCGGAAAGAATTGCTAATTTTTTGATGCGTTGAGGGTGTTTTGCGGCTATTATCCATGCAACCATGCCACCAAAGTCGTGTCCAGCCAAATAAAATGTTGATAAATTAAAATAATCGGCTAGGGCTATAATATCATCGGCTAGTAGGTTTAAAGAATAGTCTTTTACTGCTAGAGGTTGTGCGCTTTTTGCATATCCTCGTTGGTTAGGGGCGATTACAAAATAGCCTTTTTGGGCCAGGGTTTTAATTTGATTTTCCCAACCAAACCATGCGTCCGGGAAACCGTGTAAAAGGAGTACAGCAGGACCATCTTCTGGGCCAGCAATAGCTACGTATAGCGCTACGTTTTGAAGTTGAATTTGTGTTGTCTTAATCATGATTGGTGCCTTATTATCAATACAATTGAACGGTTAGAGGAAGCTGGAAATAAGCGTTTAATAGATAGATAGCTAATTTAATCAATTAATTGTATTAACATAATTAATATATTGGGTTTGTATCCCGAATAAATTGTTTTATATTTAATTTTTCAATGAATAAAAATGCAAAACAACCTTTCCTTTTAATCAAGAATTTAAAAACGATTACAACATGCAAGAATTTAAAAAATTTCTCAGTAAAGGCAATGTCATAGACATGGCAGTTGGTTTAATTATGGCTACTTATTTTGGAGCTATCGTAAAATCTCTGGTAGATGATATCTTAATGCCACCTATTGGTATGTTACTGGGTGGCGTCGATTTTTCGGAGCTAAAACTAGTGGTACAAGATGCAGTAGCTGAATCAGCAGAAGGTGCAGGCGACGGTTTGGCAGAAGTAGCTATAAACTTTGGTTCTTTTATCAATACAATTATTACTTTTGTTATTGTTGCATATGCTATATTTATGGTAGTCAAGGCCTACAACAAAATGAAAGAACGTATGGAAAAGAAAGAAGAAGAAAAGCCAGCAGCACCTGCAGCACCTAGCAAAGAAGAGGTTTTATTAACCGAAATCAGAGACTTATTGAAAAAACAATAAAATCTTTACAGACCAATACGATAAAGGATTGCTCTTGTGACCAAACACAAGAGCATTCTTTTTTTCTAACATTATTTAGCTTTAAACCAATATCGATGCAAACCAAAAATTATTCAAAGCTATTGGAACATTTAGCCAAGTTATTTTATGCTGTGTCGGCCGCTGATGGACATGTACACGAACTAGAAATAAAACAACTTAAACAACTGGTCAAATACAAATGGCTTTCCCTAGATGAAGTGGATGGTATTGCTGCCGTTTCTGTCATTGAAACTACATTTGATTGGCTGGTACAGCAATCGGCCGATTACGAATCTTGTTTTACCGAATTTGAGAGTTACTATCAAGCGCATTCAAGTCTATTTAGCAAAGCAATGATAAAACTGACTTTTCATACAGCTTATGCTATTGCTGATGCTTTTGAGGGCCTAAATGCCGCGGAAACAGCTATTCTGAAACGTTTAATGACCTGTCTTAAAAACTAGGGTGTTTTTTTGTTTGCTACTCAATAGCAACTACTTGCCAATAATTTATGCTTTTTTTCTAATGCTTAGATTTTCTACCATCAGGCAAATCAGTTGGTTATCGATAAAAAGTATCGGTTTATCTAAAAACTGAAATCTAAGCGGTGATATTCATATCTTTGTGATGAACAATAAACAATTCCATTTGTATTGTTTATGGAATCATCCAAACAACCCCACATAGTATTTTTAACAAAAGAAACTCTATAAAATGAAATATACACTTAGCTTCTTGGTGGTTTTATTCTTTTTTCAGTCTAGCATAGCACAATACCCTGGTGCTAGTGGGGGCGCAGGAGGAAGACAAATTCCAAAGATTGGTAAAATCACCGGTATAATAATCGATTCTTTATCGAATAAACCTTTGGAGTTTGCGATGGTTTCTGTTTTTAATCAACGCGACTCTTCCCTAGTAGGAGGTATGATTACCGATAGTAAAGGGCGGTTTGAGCTGGAACAATTACCATTAGGCCGTCATCGGCTTACTGTAAGTTATTTGGGATACAAGACTTTTTCAAAGTCGCTCAAATTGCCTCCTTCGGAACCTAGAATTGAATTTGGTAAAATTTTGATAGCTCCTTCTGAGGCAACGCTTAAAGTTGCTGAAGTGACTGCTGATAAAGCTGTTTTTCAACTTGGGCTTGACAAAAAAATATTTAATGTTGACAAAACTAATCTTGGCGATAGCGAAAATGCAACAGAAGTTTTGCGCAATACCCCTACGGTTGAAGTTGACTTTGACGGAAATGTAAAAATACGTGGTTCTGCAGTTCAGGTGTACATTAACGGAAAACCTACAGGACTTACCGGCGATAGTCAAGCCGAAATTTTAGATCAATTACCCGCTAATACCATTAAAACAGTTGAATTAATTACCAATCCATCGGCCAAATACGATCCTGAGGGCGAGTCTGGAATAATTAATATTGTTTTAAAGAAAAATGTTCTAGAAGGTTTTACTGGTTCGGCTAATGCGTCTGTTGGCACCTCTGCCTGGCATCTATTCAGACGCTATCGTGGAGGTTTAAGCCTCAATTTTAGAAACAACAAAGTAAATGTTTTCTCTAATTTTAGCTACAATTACAAAGAAAGTCTGAGTAGAAATTATAATTACCGTAGTACTTTTCTTCCTGCTGACACCAGTTTTATGGAGCAATTTAACAACAGTACGCGCATCAGAAACGGAGGAATGGCACGGATTGGTATGGATTATTATTTTGACGACTACAATACCCTGACTGTAGCAGCGAGATTACGTCCTAGTGGAGGAGGAAATCGGAATTCTGTTGAGTACAATTTTATGGATGCCAATGAAGTCAAAACAGACATCAGTGAACGTTTAAATAATGGTGTTCGGAACCGATTTAGCATGACTTACAATGTTATCTATAGCAAAGTGTTTAAACAAAAAAAGAAAAAGAAAGATGATCCGGGACGTCGAAAAGACAATTCCGAAGATGCTTTTTCAAAAAATCATAAATCTTGGCGGGGACATGGCGATGGCCGGGCAGCCGGGCGTTCAGGGACAATGGGCGATAAGCAAGAATTAGTAATTGATTTACAATATTCAGGCAACGATAATAACGGGAATGAAACGTTTGTAGAACAGCTTTACTTTGCCGATTGGACTGAACAAAATATAAATCCAGATTCTCAGTTTGTGCAGACGGATAATGATATGCACCAAGGTACCGTGCGCATTGATTATACGCACCCAATCAACCCAAGTGTCAAAATTGAAGCGGGATACAAAGGCAACATCCGTTGGATGGGAAATCAATTGAATGCCGAAAATTATGATTTTAGCTTAAATACGATGGTAAATGATACGAATCGGACCAATAATTTTGAGTTCTTGGAACAGGTTCATGCTATATATTTAACATTCGCACACAAAGTGGGCAAACTAAGGTACAAACTAGGAATTAGAGGGGAATATACTTTGGCTAATTCAAGGTTAGTATCGCCCAACGATTCTACCTTTGTCAACAACTATCCTTCTATTTTTCCAACCGCTAATTTATCCTACGAATTACCCAAAAATCAGCAGCTTCAACTTGGCTTTAGTCGTAGAATAAAAAGGCCTTCAAGTTGGGCTTTAAACCCATTTCCTAGCTACAGCGATCCCCTAAACTTACGCTATGGTAATCCATTTTTGATGCCGCAATATACCAATTCTGTCGAAATGACTTATGTCAACTATTGGAAGGGAGGTAATACCTTTATGTTGACAGGTTTCTACAGGTTTAATACGGATCTTACCGAAAATTTACGCTTTTTGAGAGCGGACGGTGTAACAGAAGTCACGCCTTATAACTTTAACTCAAGTCATGTGTTTGGTGGAGAAATTGTCACTCGATTTAATCCTACTAAATGGTTTAGTTTTGGTGTGACAGGTTCGGTTTACCAAAACTTACAGGACGGTTCTAATATTGACAGTCGATATCAAGTAAATGCACTTGCCGGGAATGCAAATGTCTACATGAATTTTAACTTTAAGTTTGGAATGCGCATCGCTTTGTACGCTTGGTATTCTATTCCAACGATTGTTGCACAGGGTTCTACAAGTGGTTATACTTGGAATTCATTTTCAATAAGTCAAAAAGTTCTCAAAAACAAGGGAACGGTTACACTAAGTATACAAAATCCAATCCTTGGGGGTCGGTATAGCTTCGAAACAAGGGATAATAATTTTTCTCAAATAGGTAGACGAGAATGGGAGTCACCTGTGTTTGAATTACGTTTCTCTTATCGATTTGGTAAAGTAAATGTCCGTAACAGTCGAAGCAAAAACGCGGGGCGTCTAAATAGCGGTAACAGCGGTGGAGAAGGCGGTTCGAGTGGAGGTGGAATTGACTAAACCTTATTACCAAACTTTTCAATACAAAAACCCTGTAGACCAATTGGCTTGTACAGGGTTTTTGCTTTGTTTATCGGATAATTAAGACGCCTCGTTTGTATACTTTTGGGGCATGTGCTGTATAAAAATAACTCCCTGAGGCCAAGCAAGGTAATGATATACGGCCGTCCAATACTTTTTCTTCCACTACTAGTTGCCCTTTTGCATTGTAAAGTCTAAAATTGAGGGCTGCTTTTTCCGAAAAATAAAGTTGTCCCTCCGAATTAGCAGGATTGGGATAAATCGACAAATCAGCCGGTTTAACTTGCTGTTTTTGGCCGCTAATAATAGAAGCGGAAAGATTAATATTGTCTAAAAAAATATTATTGCCCCAGCCAGAATGATTTCTGAATGCGAGCATGATTTCAGCCGTGTTGGCATAGCTGCTCAAATCAATGCTATCGGTACGCCATTCTGTTGCGGTGGGTACAAAAGCAGTATTGATATTGGCCGATGTCGCTAAGTCGCTACCGCCTTTGAAATAAAGGGACTGAAAGTTTTGGCCACAATCGGTCGATATCAATACCTCTAGGGAATCGGAATAATTGACAGCATATTGAGCATAAGCAACATCAAATTTAAGCCAAGTAGAACTAGGTTGTATGAAATTGATGGACATGCGTAAATCATCTTCGTCTCCGCCTGGCCAATAATCAAAATTATTAAACCAAGCTGTTTTGGTAGACAATCCATAACCACCACCTAAACTACTTTGTTCCCAGGTTTGACCATTATCGGGATTGTACAATTCAATAGGGAAGGGAGGAAAGCTAGTTTCAAAAGATTCATCAACAAAAGTCGGTGCTTGAAAATTATCTATTTGTAAGATGAGGGAGTCTGTAGAACTGTTTCCACTACTGTCAGTTACTGTAAGAAAAACGGTAAAAGTCCCTGCTGTGGGGTAACTGACGACAGGGTATAAACTGCTGTCAAGCGCTGGGCTTCCGCCAGGGAATTGCCAATGCCAGCTAGCACCATGATGATTAA
>CAJQQM010000173.1 GCA_905480485.1 uncultured Aureispira sp. | reverse complement strand
GAATTAGAATAGGTTCCTACCGATACCTGTAAAAGGGCAGGAATAATTAAAATCAAAAAAAGGTTAGAATTTAACAAAATCTTTTCGCTAACTTTTTCGAATTCATGCAAAAAAATTACTAATCCCATCAAAAAAGAGTACAAAAAAGGGAAGTATGCAGCATGATAGATTCCAAAATATAAATACATCATCCCCCATGCTAAACCAGCAAAAAAAATCAGCTTTGAGGTTAGTCTTAGGTTTTTGCTATTGAGTGATGAATCAAAAGGAGTTACAGGGGTTTCCATGCGTAATTAATAAAGTAGCTGTTATTTCGCCTAAAAATAAAAGGGATTATTTGATTAAGCTGTAGACTTGTTTTGAGAGGCATAGCTAAATTCTCTTCCAACTTTGCTGGTCTAAAACTACATTTTTAGATTTCACTTTAATTACAATAATAAAATAAATGACGCACATACTATGTGACTAAAGTCACACAAGTCATTATACTAGTTTATGCACAGGGCACATTCGAAAAACAAACGGGGGAATATCTTAATTAGATAGCTTTAGTTGAATGCAACAATTAGATTTTTTGAATGCTCCTAAAACGACCTATCGCCTTACTGTCTTCATTGTAAATAGCGGGACATGTTGACAAAATCTGTCGAATATAAAGAGACTAAATATACTCATGGAGCCCCTTAAAAACTTGACAATATTGTATTACATCCGCAGTTCAATTTAAACAATAACGCAATAAGCCTAAAAGCCGCTATAATATGAATCTTCTACTTCTTCATAATAATTTTTTGTTGGCTTTCCATGTTATTATGGACACGAACTACATAGGAAGCTGCGGGTAGCTTCTCCATATTTAGCATTGCTACTTTATTGATAAGCTCTTGAGAAAGAAGCATGCGTCCGTTGATATCAAAAAGTTGCAATGTGGCATTTTCGAGGGTCGTTTCAAGTATCAGTGTCTGTTGAACAGGGTTAGGATAAACCTTTAAATCGTTTGTTTCGGTTCCTTCCACTTGTACTGTTGAAGTGTTCAAATTACTATGCCAAACATCCACAATATCCGTATAATTATAACTCATCCAAAGATCTCCGTTTTCGTTGAGTAATAGCGTTGAAATATTATTGCTGCTCATTGGAGAATTGTCTCTATCAAGAAGGTTCCAGCTTGTGCCATCAAAGTGAAGAATGCCTTGCCCGTAGAGCGCTAAAAATATATGATTATCTTTCAAAACCATAGCCTGTGGAGAAGCGGTTGTTGCAGGGTAGGGATGTGCTGTAAAATTAGTGCCGTCAAACTCATACAAACTGTCTTGCGGACCATGCATCCACACATGACCATCTTTGTCAACCCTTGTACCTAGCGACCACCAATCAATGCTCTGAGGAAAGGTAAAAGTATCAACAGAAGAACCATTAAACTTTTTGAGTTTGTAAATATATGTCTGGTTAACATAAGTGCGCTCTATAAACCAAACATCGTCGTTGTCATCGCTGGCAAATCCTGAATAATTGGCCGTGCTATTCAGCCAACTAACGACCGACCAGCTTCCGTTGTAATACTGATAGTAATTGAGATCCGTGTCTCTGATAATTGTACGATTGTCATTGGTAGTAAAGACCATAAAAAAGCGCTTACCAGGAGGCAGGACACCTCCGCTTGAAGCACTATCGTGCAAAACCCAGCTACCATTTTGTTCTTCCAAAAACACAAACGACCAGTTGCTTGTTTCTGTCCCTGAAATCCATTTATCATTTTGATGATCAAAATACAATTGAAGCATACTTATAGAACCAGGAGTACCATAATTAATTTGCGCAGTATCCCAATTGTTTCCATTGACTTTCCATATGAAAGGCAGGCCTTTATAACCATATACCTGTCCATTTCGATCTGTTGTCCAATCGGTATAAGTTGAATAATTTTTGAGTTCCACCAACTCTTGTTGGTTTTGTATTCCATTGCTGTTTTTAAGTACTTTTTGTTTGCTAAAGCCCCAAAAATCTCCATTTGGTTCTATGACTACCGAAGACATATTGGTAAAACCTGAAGACACTAAGCTGTTGTATAAACTACTATCTTTTTGCCATCCTTGTGCAGTATAACTCAATAAAACATTATCGCTACCCAGGTAGGTGAAATCACTATTATTGTAGTTAATCGGATTGATTGCACCAAAATTGATGCCCACCTGAAAATCGGAGGACACGTTCCAGTTTTGCCAGCTATGCCCATCAAACTTTCGTATAAACTGCCCATCGGCCAAAAAGAAAACCGTGGTATCATCTAGCAAACTAAGCTGTACATCACCATAGGCCGAAAAACCAGAAACTGTATCGGCAACCAACTCATTGCATTGGCCATTTTCGAGGGTAAATAAATTAAAAGAACCTGCAAAGACTTTACCGGTGGAATTTACTTTTACATCCCATACTTCTGGAGGCCCTGAAGCAGCGCAACTAATCATATGCTGTGTCCACGTTTGGCCATCATGTTGCAAAACACCTTGATTACAAGCCAGCCAAAGATCGCCATTCGGGGCTATATCACTGTTGTATACAGTAATTGGATTCGCCAAACTCGGATAGTTGATAATGGTCCAGTTTCCTCCGTTTAGAGGGACCATAACCATTGCTATATTATAGGTGCCAATCCATAGATTGCCTGCCTGATCTTTACTTAAAGTTTGAATATGATTATCAGGTAAATCTGAATTATCTTTGTTCAAAAAAGTGATAATTTCGGTACTTTTATCAATTTGAAATAGACCGATATCGGTGGCTATACAAATTTGATTATTAAATTCAATTTGATCATTGATTTCTATATTATTATAAAAATGACTCCATTGAGTAGGCAGCTGCCCTTGCAGCTTTTGAGCAACGATACTAGTAAATAAAAGCAATAAGACTAAAATTGATATTTTCATAACTGTATTTTTTTTATAAAATTTACTGTTTTTATATTTTCTAATACAAATATGCACTGTCTAGGGGCATAAACCAAGGTAGATTTAGGCTTAAAATAAAAAGTCTAATTTCGTATTTAAGGCTAAATTTAATACATTTGTAGCCATTTAAGGTTTCTTAAATAAAAAGTCTAGATGAAAAAAGCTTCAACCCATCTTTTTGATTTGATAAAAATGATGTCAGCATCTGAGCGGCGATACTTTCAAAAGTATGCTCAAAGACACAGCAAGCACCACGATAATCAATACTTGCAATTGTTTTACGCTATTAGTACTATGCAGGAATATGACGAAGTCGAACTCAAGGAAGTTTTGAAAGATACTACAATTGTGGCACATTTTGCAGTAACTAAGCGCTATTTGTACGAACAAGTCCTTGATAGTCTTCATCAATATCATTTGAATCAACAATTGGAAGAGAAACTATTGAAGGATATGCATTTGTGCAAAATTCTTTTGGAAAAAAACCTGACTCAACAAGCAGAAAAACACATTAATAAATGTTCGAAGCTTATCGAAAAACATCAACTTTGGGCTCATAGTCTACTGCTGTTACCACTAAAAAGAAAACTGATGCGTACAAAAGGTCAATATAACCAAGAAGTTTTAGTAGCATCCGAAAAAGATTATAGTGAACGTTTAAGACAACTGCAAAAAGAGAATTTTTACTGGCTAAAATCACAGGAAATAATTGGTGTACATCTTCAAAAAATCAAACTCCAAGACAAAGAACAAGAAGAGAGATTAGAACAAGTGGTGCAAGAACTATTAGATGCTGGATTACCGCAGACGGCCCGTGTTCAGATAGACTATTTAAAAGCCTTGGCGACCTTTCATTTTATGAAAGGAGAAGTTGCTATTGCAGCAAAATTCAACCGGAAACTATTACAACTATTTGAAAAAGAAACGCAACTTATGTATTCGAAAAAAGGACAATACATAGCCTCTTTCAAAAATTATCTAATTGACAACCATATACTTGGTCGTCATAAAGCATTAGAAGAGGGCGTAGGCAAACTTCGTGTGCTGTCTAAAAATAAAATTTTTAGGACTATCCCAGATATAGAACTGAGGGTCTTTGAACTTACTTACAGTCTGCAATTAAATACTCGAATCAAACAAAATCAATTTGCCGCTGCCTTGACGCTACTTCCGGAATTGAAGGACTTAATTAAAAAATACAAGGAAAAAATAGCCGTCAATTATCAACTTAGTTTTGGCTACTTGATGGCCTACATTTATTATGGCACTAAAAATTATAGGCAAAGTCTTGGGCAATTAGACTTGCTTAAAAACAGTCCTAATAAAAAACTGATGCAAGAATTGCAGTTTGCTGCAGACCGTCTATTGCTTATCAATCATTTGGCATTGGGCAATTATAGGCTTTTGGAAAGTTTGATCGAAAACACCCGAAGAAATCACCGCCAAAAAGCCATGAACACCGTTCTCGGCGATATCTTTTTTAAGGGCCTAAAAAAAATTATATCGGCCCCTGACGCTAGCAAACGGCAGAAAGGCTTTGATCAAATGAAGCACAATATACTAGCGATCAAACAACAAGAGATAAGGGCTTGGAATTATTTTAATTTTGACGCTTGGGAATTGAATGGTATGGCTTAGTATGTTTGGGCTATTACTAACGGTGATACCCCTGACAAAACAATGTATTTTTTGGGTTATTTGATGGACCATACTTACACCAAGAAAATAAGTTGGACACACTAAAGAAGTAAGTTACTAAAGTTTAGTAGATTGCTTCTTATCAATCGTGCCACACTTGAAGGATTCGCAAATAAGTTGATGATCATTTTATTATTCTATTCGCACAAACTTCTCCACTTTTATAATTTCATTTCTGAACAGCCACATAGTATGAACCCCTGCCTTTAATTGACTCAAATCAAGTTGCTTTGTACCCTCTAAATGTAGGGTAGAACTTAATACTTCTTGTCCTATATTGTTGAATATTCGAATTTCTACATTTTCAATTTTTTTAGAAGTATTGATAAATATATGACCGCTTGATGGATTGGGATACAAGGTAATGCCTGATTGGTTACCAACAAATTTATTATGCACTACTATAACTTCAGAGTGTGCCGTAGTTAGGTCGTTGTCTACAAGTTTCAGCCTATAATAGGTTGTTTCAAAGGGCTGTTCATCTGCATAGGAATAGTACTGTAGGGCAGTAGAATTGCCTGCTGTTTGGATTTCTTTCAAAACCGACCAACTATA
>CAJQQM010000172.1 GCA_905480485.1 uncultured Aureispira sp. | reverse complement strand
TGGACCCATTGGCTCGGCAACAACAGCATCTGTACCTGTTATCTGATAAGCACCTGGGAAATAATTTCCGTTCTGATAGGCAATTAAATAAGAGTCTCCCTTCAGAAATGACTTGCCAGTTTTTGTTTCAGCGGTGGCATGGTCACCTGTTCTATGAAAATAGTGATGATCAAATTTCTCAAAATACTTTTGATCTTTTGTGGCATCGTATAAATAGGCTATTTCTTCGTTGGCATGACCTGCATCGGTGTGCACATCTATCATCATTGTTTTCTTTTCGAGGCGGGGATTAAGTTTTGCTGCCTCTTCAAGTGTTATGTATTTACCGTCATCCAAGGTTGTACTAAATGGGTTGTTGTAGATAGTTACACCTTCTACTGCAATCAAATTGTTCCATTCCCAAGCCTGAGAGCCCAAAAAGACACCCCCTCCTAGAATTGTTATGATTAGCCACTTGACCGCACCGCTCGCATTTTCTAAATGACCTTCTTGTACGGCACGTAAGACCGTTACCGAACTAACAATAAGAACGAAAGTCATGAAGGTAACAAAAATTAATGGAGCACCTTCTATACCAAAGGGTGCCGTACTAAATACAAAATCAGGTAAAGGCCATGCATCCATACTAAAACGCAAAGAACCATAAGCAATTAAAAATCCTGCAAAAGTAAAAGCATCAGAGAGAAGAAAATACCACATCATTAGTTTTCCATACTCGGATTGAAAGGGAGACTGTCCGCCATCCCACAATTCCTCTATGGATTTATCTTCAATTTCGTGAACTGTATCGGTTGCCATTGTTACAACTTTAAATAATAAAAAAATTATGTGTTAATATGTTATTATAATGCGCTTTATTGCTGAAACCACAAAAAGGCTAGCAAATATAACCAAAGAACATCAACAAAATGCCAATATGTGCAAGTTAATTCTAATCTTAATTGACCTTTGTCTGACCATTCTTTAGTATTCTTTCTAAAAGCTAAAATCCAGCTAGTCATTAATGCAGCAATACCTCCCAAAACATGTAAAGCGTGCGCACCAACGAGCATAACAAAAAAGCTTGACGATTGATTGGTATGAACAAAGATTTCCCATTCATTTAAATGCAACCAACCTTGATATTGTAAAGCCACAAACAGTAAAGCCAAAAACAAACCTACCGACCAAAATAGTTGATAATAAAGATAATTTTTGTTTACAAAAGATTTGTAAGCCATGTGCAGAAATAGACTGCACGCTAAAATAACACCTGTACTGTAAAAGAATTCAACTGGCAACGGGAATTGCAACCAATCACCTGCAGCTTTCTGAACTATATAGGCACTAGTAAAAGCCGAGAATAACATAATCATACTCAGCATTGAAATCCAAAGGGCAAACTTCTTTGGATGTATTCTTCTAATTTTATTTTGTCTTGCTACCATTTCCATAACTATTAAATTTTATCTATCACTAGAATCAATAACACTACAGGTAACCATGCAAAAGAAGCAAACATAAGCTTTCTTGCGGCTGCATCATTACATTTGTTGTATAAATTGATGGCATAAAACAAATAAATAACAGACATAATCAGCATAACGACAACGGCTATCCAACCAGATATAGAAAAATATACAGGCAAATAACTCATAGGGACTAAACAAGCTGCATAAAAGATAGCCTGCATTGCCGTACTCTTATCTCTACCATCTACTTTGCGCGATGGTAGTAAATAAAACCCTGCTTTTGAATAATCTTTGTAGGCAACCCAAGCGATTGCCCAAAAATGTGGAAACTGCCAAAAGAATTGTAAAGCAAACAAAAAGACAATCTCAGGCCCAAATAAATTGCCGCCCGCGGCTACCCAGCCAATTGCCATCGGCAAAGCACCAGGAATAGCACCAATCCATACAGCAACGGGTGAAACCCGTTTCATTGGAGTATAGATAAAGGCGTACGACAACAAGGATATCGCGCCTAACAAGGCTGTCTGAGGATTGAATGTTGCCAACAACAACAAGCCTGTTACACTCATTAACCCTGCCGCCAAGACAGCTTCGGATATCTCCATACGGCCAGCAGCAACTGGACGATTTGCTGTTCGTTTCATCAGCCGATCATATTCTTTTTCGAATACTTGATTGAGTGCATTAGCAGCGCCTGTAACCAAGAGACCACCTACACACAAAACCAATATACCAACTACATTAAATACATCGGTACCTAAAAGAAAGGTAATGAGTGCAGAGAATACAACCAACATTGAAAGCTTAAGCTTGACTAACATTTTGTAGTCATTCAGTTTTTGCTTCAAAAAACCAGTTATCCCTGCGTTTGTGCTATTTGTTGTTGCCAACTTATTCAAAGCTTATAGTTCAACAGATAATTCTGCTTATTAAATGAATTTAATTTTAATGCCCACCATCTACTTCACCTTCTGCTAAAGGTTCGGTTTGTGGTATAAAATCTCTGCCATGACGACCAAAGTCATAGGGCCAACGGTGTACTTGAGGAATTTCTCCTTCCCAGTTACCATGTCCACAGTCTACGGGTGCAGTCCACTCTAAAGAAGTAGCTTTCCAAGGATTCATTTCTGTTTGTTTTTTTCCTTTGTACATAGAGTAAAAGAAATTGACAACGAATAAAATTTGGAAGGCAAAAGTGACAATTGCTGCAATTGTAATGAATTCGTTCATTGAAGCAAATTCGCTAAAAGAATCGAAACCAGCAAAACTGTAATAACGTCTAGGTACCCCTGCCATACCTAAGTAGTGCATAGGACCAAAGATTGCATAAGCACCTACGATTGTACCCCAAAAGTGTATTTTACCGAGTGTTTCGTTCATAAAACGTCCGTACAAACGAGGGAACCAATGGTAAATACCAGCAAACATACCAAAGAAGGCAGCTACACCCATAACAATATGGAAGTGAGCAACTACAAAGTAGGTATCGTGCTGCTGTATATCAATGGCAGCATTACCCAAGAAAATACCGGTTAAACCACCAGAGATAAACATGGATACAAAACCAATCGAAAACAAACTCGCAGAATTAATACGAATATTGCCGCCCCAAATAGTAGCAATCCAATTAAACACCTTTACTGCAGAAGGAACCGCAATGATAAGGGTGAATAAAATAAATATATTGGCAATAAAAGGATTCATTCCAGTCATGTACATGTGATGCGCCCAAACTAAAAAGGAAAGAACACCAATAGCCAAAATAGAAAACACCATTGCTTTGTACCCGAAAATAGGTTTACGGCTATGTACTGAAAGCACTTCAGAAACTAAGCCCATTGCAGGTAATATAATGATATATACCTCAGGGTGACCCAAGAACCAAAATAAATGTTGATATAAAATAGCAGACCCACCAACTCTAGTGGTAAGCGCTTCTCCCGCAACAAAAATTTCGTTCAAAAAGAAGGAAGTACCCAGTACTCTATCAAAAGTTAGCATAAAGAACCCTGAAGCAAGTACAGGAAACGATAGCAAACCTAAAATAGCTGTCACTAAGAAAGCCCATATTGTTAGAGGCAATCTAAACATATGCATTCCTTTTGTACGCATATTGATAACCGTAGTAATATAGTTTATACCTCCTAGCAATACGGATACAACAAAAAATACTAAGGACAAGATCCAAAGTGTCGCACCTGCTTTAGAACCATCCGATGCTTGTGGCAAACCCGACAAAGGCGGATAACCTGTCCAACCACCAGAAAATGGGCCAGTATTCAGGAAAAGGGAAATAAACAAGACCGCTCCAGCCAAAAAGAAGAACCAATAAGAAAGCATGTTAAGCATCGGAGATGCCATGTCTCTTGCACCACATTGTAGTGGAATTAGTAAATTACTAAAGGTACCGGATAAGCCCGCTGTTAGTACAAAAAACACGAGAATTGTACCATGCATTGTTACCAAAGCGTAATAAAATTGTGGATCTAATTTGCCAACACCCGTTAGCGGGTCAATCTGAATCCATCCACCCAATAGTGGCTGTAGCCAAGATATGTCAGCATCAGGATACCCTAATTGAATACGAAAAATAATAGACATTGCCGAACCAATAACTGCCCACATCATCCCCGTAATTAGGAACTGTTTAGCGATTGTTTTGTGGTCCTGACTAAATACGTATCGATCGACAAAGGAGGATTGATACTTGTCACCGTGATGATCATCATGATGATCTCCGTGATCGGATAGGTGCGCTTCTTTCTCTAAAACATTAATATCTGCCATGATAGCTTCTATTTAATTTATGATATAAATCTTTTTTAATGAACTATGATGTAACTGTATTTTCTGGAACGATAATTTCCTCAACAGGTTCAGTTTTTTGTGTAAGACTTAAGTAAAGTTCTTTAGCCTTTGCTGCATTCTTTTTGGATGCTGCTACCTGAGATGTCTGATACAACCTAGCTGCTTTTAGTAATGGTGCCATTTCGTTAAGCGCAGATTCGTACATATTGAATGCTTCTGAATCAATTTCTGCAGCAAAACGCATTTCTTTTATGTCGTTGTAGTATTTAGAAACAATCAGCTTGTTTTCGACCACTTTTTCAAAATTACTAACCTTGTCTGTGAGTGGATTAAATTCATCTGATGTTTTGAAATAGCTAAAATACTTAGATTTTACAGAGCCTTTTTCGATGCTGTAACTAACGTCCATAGTAACTGAGTCAACTACTTCAACAAGTTTTCCGCCTTCTTGTTTGTCCATCCAATCTAAATACTCATCTTCTTCTACAATTGTGACAATGTTTCTCATACTGTAATGTCCTTTTCCACATAATTCAGCACAAGCTAATTCATATTGGTAGGTTTCCCAACGTTGCTTAGCGTCATCAGATTTGCTAGGAACTTGCCACTGTGGTTCTTTACTCAATCGTCTACGCATTGAATCCGTCGTAACGGTTGGAGTAAAGATAAAATAGGTTGGCATCCCCGGAACAGCATCCATTTTGACACGCATGTCGCGTATATAGAAATTGTGTAGTACATCTCTTGCAGTAATACGAACTCTAACAGGTTTGTTAACTGGTAAAACCAATTCAGAAACCATGAAATCATCCATGTTCTTTTCATCGGTCCATGTTTGACCTAATTGATTAGAACTGTTGATTTGAGTGAAGTACTTGGTACCAATCTTACCGTCTCTACCGGGGTATCTTAAGTACCACAAAAACTGAGACCCAGTTGCTTCTATTTCTATATATTCTTTTTCAGCTTCTGGCAAGGCCACAGAAGTATACCCTTCGTTGTCTGGAAAATCTAGCATGATTTTGTTCCAAGCCTGTAAACCTCCGATTACCAAGAAAGCCATCACGACAGAAGGAATAATCATCCAAACCATTTCGAGTGTTTCGTTGTGTGCCCAGTAAAGACCAACTTTACCTTGACGTCCACGGTATTTCCAAGTAAACCAAAACAAAGCGATGTGAGTCAACACAAAAACTATAAAACAAAAGAATAGCGTAAGATTGAATAAATAATCGATTTCTGGTCCATGTTGTGAAGCGGCTGTATTCGGGCCCCAACCCAGTGAAGTAGGAATGTAGTACACAAAGGAAACTACACAAATAAGTAGGAAAGCTACCATGAATAACAATCCTAACCCAGCTTGAAACTTATTAATTTCATCTTGTTCAGCTGGATCATTTCGAACGATAGATGCAAGTTCTCTTGCCTTGCCTATTTGTACGATAAATACCGACAGTAAAATGACGCATAAAGCCCCTATTGTAAATCCCATGTCTAAAATATTGTTTTAAAGGTTAAAAAAACCTTCGGAATAAAATATTCAATGATTAAATATAATTGAGTCTATTAAAAGACGATTAATGTGGGTCTCTATCTGGCCCGATTCCCGTATCATAATGCTCACTCTCCAAAATATATGGATCGTTTGGCGGATACAAAGAAGCTCTACTCATAACCGAAAAGGTGACGAAAAGAAACAAGCCCAAAAACCCTGCAAAGGTTCCAAATTCTAAAAATCCAGGAATGTGCACCCCTACTTCGAATTTAGATATTTCCTGATGATCACCATGTGCATGATCACCGTGTGCATGATCAGCATGTGCGTGCCCATCATCGTGCGCATGTCCATCATCGTGTGCATGATCACTGTGGTCGTGGCCTTCATGGTCATCTTCGTAGAATGTTAACACTGCCTTAGCTGCGTTTTGATCTAAGTTAGTACCATGTGCTTCACCATGCGCATCTTCATGCATTAGATGCATCCTGTGCTCGTAATTATACCAAACTCCTGGTTTGATCATTTGATAAAAATCAAGCCAATGCCCTAATATTACTAAACCTGCAACAAAACCTAAAGTACCTACAGTACGCTTTGATGTATTCATCATCAAAATAAAGAAAGGAGCTACGAAATTGAGCAATAAATTAGC
>CAJQQM010000171.1 GCA_905480485.1 uncultured Aureispira sp. | reverse complement strand
TAGAATCTAATTTGGTTTTTGTCAAGGGGCTTTGACCCGTGCAAACAAAAGATAATAGCAATAATTGAAGGAGTATAATTTGTTTCATATACTATAGTTGTTACAGTGGTTGTGCAGACTGAGATTGAGTAGCGAGGTGGTGGATTGTCTACAAAAATAACAAATTGTGTAGGGTTTTGATTAAAAAAAGTAAAAATATGACAAAAATCTCTAATAAAAGTTTCTAAAAGGATGTATATAGCTTTAGTTTTGATAATCAAAGTACTACAGAAGCCTGAGTCCAAGCTGTTTCAATCGGCTAATTCGTCAAATAAGCAATCGAGCGCTTAGTTCGAGATCCCATTTTTTTCTTTTGGCTCCTCAAGGTGAGGCTGACAATAATTTGCTTATATTTGAGAAAAGCTAAGAAATTCAAAAATCACTTTTTTGTACTATATTAGAGGCTGGTGATTAATAATAACTACAATTAGTGGTTTGATCTTCGTTTTGAATTATTTTAACGAAATTTATATTCGTTATTTAAAAGGCCTAGTAGCCTAAATATTAAAATATAATGCCTAAAAAAATTGCTTTTTTTGATTCCGGAATTGGTGGCCTTACTGTCTTGCACCAGGCTATGAAGCAAATGCCTTCGGAGCAATTTATTTATTTTGCTGATTCCGACAATGCACCCTATGGTACTAAAACGAGTACAGAAATTACAGCACTTGTAGAAGATGCCGTTACTTTTCTAGCTCAACAAAATATAAAGGCATTGGTATTGGCATGTAATACCGCTACTGCGGTAGCGGCTAAAGCCCTTAGGGCTCGCTATCCATTTCCAGTCATCGGCATGGAACCTGCGGTTAAGCCAGCCCTGAAACAGACTTCTACCAAAAAAGTTTTGGTATGTGCTACTGAAAAAACATTGAAAGAAACAAAATTGAGCCATTTGATTCAACAATTAAATGCCGAATCCAAAGTCGATAAATTATCGTTGCAACAATTGGTGTTATTGGCCGAAAAGGGCCTATTTGAAACACCCGAAGTCCGAATTTATTTAGAAACAGCTTTTAAAGAGATTAACTGGCAAGAATATGATGCGCTCGTATTGGGCTGCACTCATTTTCTTTATTATAAAAATCTCATAAAGCGAATGATTCCTGCTACGGTTTCTATTGTTGATGGACATCAAGGTACGGTTCAACAATTACAAAGATGTCTGATTCAAACAGAACAAACAAATCAGGGTAGTTTAGACTTTTATACATCTCAAAAAAGAGAATCAAATCAGCTTTTAGAGCCTTTTTTTAATCGTATACGCAGCTTTATATAGTGGATACACAAAGGCGCTCTTAGCTTGCTTAAAGAATTCAATTTTTGATGTATCAATAAATTATAGCTTACTATTTATCAATGAATTTAGTTTTTTTGTACATCAATTACGGCAGATAGGCCTTAGTTGAAAGATAATTAGGATTTGTTTATGATAATTAGTAGTTTGATTGATAATCAACATCTAACATGTCTTTTTCTGTATGAATACCGCTTTTTATATTTTTTTATTCGTGCTTTCTATCCTATTTCGGCCCCTTTTGGCGCAAGAATATGATGCAAAAGTAGAAAGCTTGTTGCAGCTAAGTCAATCTTACTACAATCAAAAAAAGCACCTTGAATCCGCTTCTTTATTTAAGAAAATAGTAGATTCTCTTGAGTTTATAGATCCTTTAAGCAGTATTCGTTTGTGCAAAGATATTGGAGCTTTTTATCATATCAAACGGAATCATTACGAAGCACTCAATTATTATTTCAGAGGAATCAACCTAATTAAAAACCCTATTAATGCGGAGTCAAATACTCTTTTTTACATAAAATTTATTGATAAAAGTTTTGATAAAGGTAGGGGGTTCAAAACAGAAGTTGCCCGTGATGAAGGATTGTCCTTGTACGCACAGTTATATTCGCGTTTAGGTGGGGTCTACTTCAATCGAGGCAATTTTTCTAAAGCTAAAGAATATTGGAATCTTTCGCTCAAAATATCAATAGCCAACAATTTTAGCAAAGGGATGGCCTCGGCATTTAACAATATTGCAGAAATCAGCCGTTTAGAAAACAAGCCTAAAGAAGCCTTGTTTTTATACCACAAAGCAACCAAAATTTTGCGGCAACTTAATGATGATTTTACGCTTTCGTTATATTATTCAAATATTGCATTAAGCTATCTAGAATTAAAACAACTTGATTCTGCGCAGTATTTTTTAGGATTGTCAGAACACTTAGCAAATAAGCAAGATGACCCAATGCTGAAGATGCGGTCAAATTTTAATATGGGGGAATTTTTCAATCACAGCAATCAATCTGGAAAAGCTACCTTTTTTTATTCTAAAGTGATTCAACACGCTACACAATTACAAGACAAAAATTTCCTTAACGATAGCTATCAAAGGCTTGCCGAACTTTATCAACAGGACAACAAACCAGATTCAGCTTTGATTTATTTGAACAAATGGATTGCTTTAAGCGAAGAAATAAAAGCTGTAGAGATTGAAAAACTTGCCTTAGAAACAGAGGCTAAGTATGTTAATGAAGAACAAAAAAAAGAACTTAAATATTTTAAGGAAAGATCTAAAATAGAACAAGAAAATGCTCAGCTTAACAAACGTGTTTTTTATGGTTTTATTGTTGGCTTAATTTTCATATTAGTCGTAGTTTTGTTCACGCTAAATTGGCGGAATCAACACAATCAAAAACTTAAACAGCACCTTCAACAAATAAAACAAAAAAATAAAGAGAAGGATATTTTACTCAAAGAAATTCATCACCGTGTTAAAAATAATTTACAAGTAATTACAAGTCTGTTAGGGCTGCAAAGCAGTACAATTGAAGATGTTGAGATTAAAAAAGTATTTCATCAAAGTCAAAGTAGAATAAAATCAATGGCCTTGATTCACGAAATGTTGTATCAGGCAGGAAGCATTTCAGAAATTGAATATAAAGATTATCTAAACCAGTTGGTGCAGCACATTATTGATACTAATTTACAAGAAAAACAAACCATAGATTATCAAATTGATGCGCCAAAGTTTTTTTTGAATATAGATACCGCTATTCCTTTGGGCTTGTTAATTAACGAAATCGTCACTAACTCTATCAAATATGCTTTTGTGAATAAACCTAAAGGGATGATTTCTATTTGTATCAACCAAACAGCTATAGGGAAGTTTTCGATGCTTATTGAAGACGATGGAATTGGCTATGACGCTCAAAAAATTAAAGCCTCCTCGATCAATTCGTTGGGCCTTAAATTAATCTATAAGTTGATCAAACAATTGAACGGTCGCATAGAAAAAGTCGATCATGCGCAAGGAGTTCGGTACCAACTCGAATTCGAAATGATAAAAGAACAGTAAGGTTCAAATCAGATTAGCGCACCAATTTTTTCAAGTATTTTTCTATTTTCTTAAGTCCGAGTTTTTTGGCAAGACTTAATGGGCTGTGGCCGTGTGCATCCTGGACTACTGGATTCGCCCCCTTTTCGATTAACCACTTTACGCGGTCTAAATCGCCATAAGCTACTGCAAAGAAAATTGGCGCTTGTTTTTCGGCATTCAAGGCAACGTCTTGTTCCACTAGGATTTCTAAAAATCGATGATTAGGGTACCTGCATGCTTCTGATAACAGTGGTCTGTAGCCCGGCAAATTAGTTTTTGCGCCAGCCTTTAACAAATACTTGAATGAGTTGATCGCTTGTTTTTGAATGCAAATGTGCAAGGCGGTAGTGTGGCTATATAAAGGGTTAGGATTGGCACCTTGAGCTAATAAATACTGGACGATTGCCGTTTCTCCTTTAGAAATAGCCCATTGCAAAGCCGTCCACTGAGGGGTTGTTCCATGTTTGATTTCAGGGTCGTCTACATCGATCTCTAGGGTTTCAATTAAATACTGTAACAAGTCGAATTTACCTTCGGCGGCAGCTATACCTGTTAGGTTTCCGTAATGACTTGTTTCGGTGAGCTGAATAATACCTTTTTGATTGGTATCTGCCCCTTCGTTAATCAAGTGCTGAAAAAGATCTAGCGAGCATTTAAGTGCCGCCCACATTACTAATGGGACTTCCGATGCATCACTTAGGTTTACATTGGCGCCTTGACTTAAAAGTGTTTTAACTTTTTCTGTATGGTTGTTTTTAACAGCCTCTAAAAGTTGCTGTTCAAGATTTTTGGTTTGCTTATCTTTCATTTTTTGGGACTAATGATTGCTGAATGCCGGATCATATTGATGTAAATTTAAATTTTTTGTATAAAATACCTAGATCTTTTTAAAGATATCTATTCGATTTGTTGGATTGCAATCAACAAAATAAAAAATAAATAGAGGGAGGAGAAATCTAAATTATTAGATGTTTTGATTTGTTTCAATAGTCCGCCCAATCGTCACAAAATAAATACTATAATACATTCGTTTAGAAAAAATGTAATATATTAGAACAAAGCGATTACTTAGTACGTATCTACCATATACCAGAAAGCTCAGCAACTTGATTGTTTCAACAACTTAGACGCATCACTATTCCTATGTTAGGATTAGTCTTTTTTTGTATCCTAAAACGAATTATCATGGAGTTGCTCTATTTATTTATTGGTTTAATTGCTGGTATCCTTATCGGTTATCTTTTTGCGCTACTCAAAAAAACACAATCAAAGTCAGATGACCACCACCTTGTAGCGAAAGAACTACATGATGCCACCTTGCTGAGCGTCGAAAAACTGGAAACGAAGCTACAGTCAAAAGATGCCGAAATCAAAGAGTTGACCAAAGAACTTGCTGTTCAAGTACAAATAAATGAAGATTTGACGCAACGTCTCAAGCTGAATCAACAAGAACTCGCTACCGAAAAAGAACAACTTCGCCTTGATTTTATGATTGCTGCCAACAAAATTCTAGAAGAAAAAAGTCAGAAGTTTACGCAGCAGAACCGTCTCAATATTGATGGGGTTTTGCTACCACTACAACAAAAAATAAAAGAATTCGAGCAAAAGGTTGAATTGTTTTATGGCAACGATACCAAAGAACGCGCTACTCTCAAAGAACAAATTAGACAGCTGACCCAATTAAATCAGCAAATGAACCAAGAAACACGTAACCTGACTGAAGCTCTAAAAGGACAATCTAAAATTCAGGGTAATTGGGGGGAAATAATTCTAGAAAGAATTCTTGAAAAGTCAGGACTTCGAAAAGATTTTGAATATTTTACACAAACGAACTACACCAACGAAAACGGACGACGTCAATTGCCTGATATGGTGGTACAATTGCCCAATCAGCGTCATGTAGTCATCGATTCAAAAATGAGTTTGACAGCTTACGAACGGTACAGTTCTGCGCAAGACGAACAGTCTGTCAAAGAAGCATTGAAAGCACATGTTGCCTCTGTTCGAAAACATGTAAAAGAATTAAGTGAAAAGAAGTACGAACAAATTCACCAAATCAACAGTTTAGATTTTGTATTAATGTTCATACCCCTAGAGTCCGCCTTTAGTCTAGCTATTCAAAATGATCATCAATTGTATTACGATGCTTTTGACCATAACATTATAATCGTGAGCCCTATGTCTTTATTGGCCACAACGCGTACTATATCAAATGTTTGGAAACAAGAAAACCAAAGTCGTCATGCCATAGAAATTGCAGAATTAGGTGGTAAGATGTATGATAAATTTGTCAATTTTGTTTTAGATTTAGAAAATGTCGGGCACAAAATACAGGCAGCGGATAACGCTTACAACGAAGCAATGAAAAAACTATCAACCGGTCGCGGTAATTTATTGACTAAGGCAAGCAAGCTCAAAAATATGGGTGTAAAAGCAGCCAAAAGTTTGCCTGCGAAATATAATCTAAACGACGAGTCTTAATGGAAAATTCTAAGCATCTAGGAGGGATTGTTTTAATTGACGGAGATTGTGCACTTTGTGATTATGCTGTACATTTTATCCTAAAAAGAGATAAAAATGCTTATTTCAAATTCGCCGCTTTGCAATCAAATTTAGGACAACAACTATTGCAACAGTACCAACTTCCGAAAGAAGGATTCAAAACGGTTGTTCTCCTTGAAAATAACCGTGCTTATTTACGGTCTACAGCAGGCTTGAGGGTGGTCAAAAAACTCAACAATGCTTGGCCTTTATTCTATTTGTTTATTCTAGTTCCTGCCTTCATACGCAACTTTGTATACAACTTTATAGCACACAATCGCTATCGATGGTTTGGCAAAAAACAGCGCTGTAAGATGCTTACCGAAGAGGAACGAACACGGTTTTTAAGTTAAAAAAAGCTGTTGATATTTTCAACAGCTTTTTTTGAGTATTTAAGGTTTATTGTACCTCAAATTTAAACGATTTAGACAAGGCTTGTTCCCGAACTGTTTTGAGCATTACTTCGTCGAGTGTATTGCTTTTATTCGAGTTTGTTTCTTTTCTTTTTTTGCTAATGAAAGCTTTCCTTTTCTCAGCGACTTTTTGTATTTTTTGTTGTATATCGGCGCGTTCTTTAGCTTTTTTAGATACAAACTTTTTGCGTTCTTGCACATCCATGGCTTGCATGACTTCTGGCAAATCACTACGTTCTATTTCTTCGAGTACATTTTCGTTATCCTCAAGCGCATCTACCATGTCCCAACTCGCGTTATTGTACGTTGATTTTTTAGACTTTGAGACCGCTCGTTCGGCAACATTTGAGGCACCGTAATTGCCTGCGTTTGTATCTTGCGATTGTTGCCGTTGTTTTCTAGATTCACCTACTTCTCCATAAGCTATGTAGGTTTCGTTGAGCACTTTGTTAAGTTGTCCAATTTCCGCATCAAAAGGCGTCTCAATATGTGCAACCTGATCATTCTGATTGATACACATATATTGGCCGTCAGCAAGGTCTGCAGCGTCTTTCCACAGATAACGAATGCCCTCGGTACAATCGCCACAATATATTGTATTTACCACAATTCCTTGACTAATTGCCGATTGGCAAGCTTTTCTATAATCAACAGACCCTTGTGTGAATATTTCATTACCTGCGATTATAATGATTTTTAAATCATCGTTCGAATCGCTCCATTTCAATTCTTTAGTAGCATCTTTAATAGCCCAGCCACAGTATTCGTCTCCACCATTTGTCTTTAAAGCAAATAGTTGTTCAGACACTAGGTCTAAGTCGCTGCTTAAGGGCACTAGTTGTTTGATATAGCCTTCGGTCGCAACTATTGTACTTTTGCCGTACTCGTACAAAGCTAGTTCGATACTTGGGGTTAGGCCATTTTTTTTGGAAGTCGCCAATTCGTTGACCATTTTCCATAATTGTGATTTAGCCTGTTCTAATAGGCCATCCATCGACCCACTCGTATCTAAAATTAGAGCTACCTGAATTTTAGCTTTTTGATGGGTCGTATGCTGAGCTTGAATAGATGAAGCAGACGTGTCCGCTGCGCAAAGTGTGGTGATCCAAAGTCCGATTAAAGCAACAAATTTTGTCATGATGTAATTTTAGTAAATGAATTATTACGTATATAGAGTTAGATGTAATTGCCCCTTAAAATGGTGTGTGCGTCGGGTTATTTTTTTATTTTTAACCATTAGTTAACACCTTAGTTCCTACAAAAAAAACTAACTTCGCCTTGTACAACAACTAAAAATTCATGGAAAACTCAGGACAAACAGCGCCCGTAGGTGTAATAGGTGCTGGTAGCTTCGGAATAGCTATATCTAATCTACTGGCCGAAAACCGAGATGTTTTGCTTTATGCTCGACGCGAGGAAGTTTTTCAGGCCATCGAAAATCGAGAAGGTAAATACAGTATCCTTTCTAGTCGAGTAAAGGCGATTACCAATTTACAAGATTTTGCAAATGCTTGTCAATTAATTTTTCCAATTGTACCATCTCAAGCTTTTCGGAGTATGATGCAGCAACTTAGTCCGTTCCTCAAACCTTCACATTTTCTAATTCACGGTACAAAAGGCTTGGATATCAAAACACCTGTAGAAGGCGAAAAATTGATGCCTCATCATGTAAAGACAATGAGTCAAGTGATACAAGAAGAAAGTATCGTGTGCCGAATTGGATGTTTGTCGGGGCCCAATCTTTCGAAAGAAATTATCGAAGGTCAGCCGGCAGCTACGCTCATTGCAAGTAATTTTACAGAGGTCATTAAAGCAGGACAACTAGCCCTTAAAAGTACGCGTTTTCAGGTATATGGTGATCATGATATCATTGGCGCTGAATTGGCAGGTGCACTCAAAAATATAATAGCCCTAGCTGCCGGAATTCTTGGAGGCAAAGGTTTGGGCAAGAATATATGGGCTTTGTTAGTCACAAGGGGTTTGTCAGAAATGATTCATATTGGTAAAGCAGTTGGGACTGATGTCAAGCCATTTTTAGGGGTTGCTGGTATTGGAGATTTAGTGGCTACTGCTTCAAGTGAAAATAGTCGTAATTACAAAGCGGGCTTTCGTCTTGGTCAGGGAGAAACTTTGGCACAGATAATGGAAACTTCTACCGATGTCATTGAGGGAGTCAAAACCTTGGAGACTATTCGTAATTTAAATGCGCATCTTGGGATTACAACACCAATAATCGAGATTTTATACCGTGTTTTCTTTAAACAAATGGATGTTGATAATGCTATTCAAGTTTTGATAACCTATCGATATGCGGTCGATGTTGATTTTTTATAGTTTCTTGGTGTCTTTTTTTTAAAATTTAGATACTTCCCAAAATAGCTTTGGCTTGATTATGAATGTTTTGTAATTTAGTCTACTATTAATCCCGTAATTTACTGCTTAAAATGTTCAATTTAATTCAAAAAAAAATCAAAATAATTTGCAAAATAATAAAAGCGCCTTATATTTGTGTCGCTCAAGCAAGGAAGGGTGATTAGCTCAGTTGGTTCAGAGCACCTCGTTTACACCGAGGGGGTCGGGGGTTCGAATCCCTCATCACCCACTTTTAAGCTTCTACATATTTGTAGGAGCTTTTTTTTT
>CAJQQM010000170.1 GCA_905480485.1 uncultured Aureispira sp. | reverse complement strand
TTGTCCTATATAAATTGTACAAGCAAGCAAAAATGATTGTTAAAGGTATAACAAATTCTATCTTTGAAGGTTGAATTTGTACTATATTTGTAGTGGCTAATACCAGCGATATACAATGTGCTACCGTAAAAGAACTGATTATATAGATTAATTTACGAAAATGCTTTAGGGTGTAAATACAAGAAATTGAAAATATAAATAATATATGGTCATAGCCATTTATATCCGTAATATGTGTCAATCCCTCTTTGAGGTATAACCAATAATAATTCATATTTATAAACTGTATTGAAATGTATCACTTACGATTTTTACTTCTTATGTTCTTCCTTCCCTTTTTGATTTCTACCACTTCCTATCATCCAGTTTATGTTTCAAATGCCGAAGTGTCTTTCGATAAATCTGAAAAAAGAATTGAAATAGCTATCAAAATTTTTAGTGATGATTTAGCTAAAACCCTAAGTAATGTACATTCTAAATCTATAGAAATTGATACCGACCGTGAAGATAAGGATGCTGATGATTATATCGCAAATTATATTAAAGATAATTTCATAATTGAACTCAATAATAAGACTTATGACATGAAATATCTAAATAGGAAAAAAGCAAAGGATGATTTTTATGCGATTTGGGTTTTATTTGTTGTTCCTAACGTAAAACGCATCAAAAATTTTAATATCAAGAATACTCTTCTCCTTGATCAATTTGATGCACAACGAAATTTTATTAGTTATCTAGACGCTGATAAGAATTTTCATAAGTACAGTACTTTTAAGAATAATATTAATGCCAAACTACATTAGCAATATGTTCCACGTGGAACATATTGCTAATAAAAAAAGAGAGTGTTCCACGTGGAACACTCTCTTTTTTGTTAGGTGGCGGTGCATCCTTCTTGATTAATACTAGAGGTTAGTACTTTGTTTTTGATTTGATAGTTTTTGTAAAATGATTCAAAGTCAATAGCAATGTTTTCGGCATCAACGGTGTTTTTGCAGAATGCAAACATCGCGGTATGCCGGTTGACAAAGTCAAAGTAAAGTGCTTCTTTGTTGTAGATTTTGTTTCTGAGGGCAATTAATATATTGTTTTGTGGATAACAATAGTAATTTTTGAGAGATTGTTGAATTAACTTGAGGTTGTTGGTGTATAAGGCTTGTGTAAATGTTGCTGCATCGCTGCTTTCTAAAGTAATATAGTTTTTGTCTTGTATAGCTAGTTTTGATCGGAATGCAGGTTCTTTTATCTTAGGGATGCCAAGACAAAATTGTAAGCCTCTTGGTAGTGGGAATCGATAAAATTCAAACGAAAGTTTGCTTGATTGTAGTACTAAGCCCCCATCTAAACAAGAGATAATACTGCTTATTCTGTTTTTTTTGTTGATTTCAACTAAGGCCTTGTGTATAAAAGGTATTAATTCTTTTCTGTCGAGTTGGTTTCCAAAGGCTATGTTAGTGGCCAAAGCAGCCCCACAGGCCGAAGCTATACTTGAACCCAAGCCATATGATAGTGGGATTTTTTTTCGCAACTCGAGTTCAATACCAAGCGAGGTATCTAATTGTTTTGTTTCGATTAGATGCTGAAATATAAGTTGCGCTGTATAAGCCGCTGTGTTTTCTTTGATAGATTTACTTATCTTAGTTTTGTTGTTGATGATTTGGCTGATTGATACACCGGCTATCGTTGATTTTTTTACTATTATCTCATCTTGTAAATCTTGTAAAGCAATACTAAAGTTGTTTTTGTTGACTGCAAAATTAGCAATTGTGGCTGGTGCATAAACTTTAAAGTTGTACTTAAATTTCATATTTGTTCTAAATTAAAAGGATTCTCCCTATCATTTTAAAGATGCTATCAAAAGTATATTATATTTGTATTCCTTTATTAATGGCAAATTTACTACAAAAAAATGATTTCACAACGACATTTATTTTTTAATCATATTGCGCAAACTAGTGATGCACCCTTAGCCCTAGAAATTGAACGTGCAGATGGTATTTATTTATACGATAACAATAATAAATCGTACATAGATCTTATATCAGGTATTGGAGTGAGTAGCCTAGGACACAATCATCCGGCAATTATAAATGCAATACATCAGCAGAGTAGTAAGTATTTGCACACGCTTGTTTATGGTGAGTTTGTATTGTCTCCTCAGGTTCAATTAGCTAGTTTATTAGCGCAGCAATTGCCCGAAAGCCTAAGTTGTACCTATTTTGTTAATTCGGGTACAGAGGCCACAGAGGGTGCTATGAAATTGGCCAAACGCTATACAGGCCGACGCAAAATTATATCAAGTAAAAAGGCCTATCACGGCACCACACAAGGTGCAATGAGTTTAATGAGCGAATCCTATTTTACAGCACCTTTTAGGCCCCTCCTACCACATATCGATCATATAGAGTTTAATAAAGAAGAAGACTTAAATCGTATTGATACTGATACGGCATGCGTAATAGTAGAAACTGTACGTGCTGAGATAGGAATTATGGCTCCTAAAGACGATTATCTTAAAAAACTAAGGGAACGTTGCAATCAAGTAGGTGCTTTGTTAGTGTTAGACGAAATTCAAGTAGGTTGTGGCCGTACAGGTACTCTTTTCGCTTTTCAGCAATATGGTATTGTGCCGGATATCCTTTTGTTAGCAAAGGCATTTGGAGGAGGCATGCCTTTAGGCGCCTTTGTTGCATCAAAAGAAATGATGCACAGTTTTACTAACAATCCCTTTTTAGGCAATATTACCACATTTGGCGGACATCCTGTGAGTTGTGCTGCTGCATTGGCATCTTTCAAGGTTTTGTGTGAACAAAAAGAAATTATCAACAATGTTGTACACAAGGCTAATTTGTTTCGTGCATTATTACAACATGAATCTATTATAGAATGCAGAAATGTGGGCTTAATTATGGCCCTTCAATTTCATTCTTACGATTTTGTGTATAAAGTTATCCAAGAATGTTTGAAAAACGGATTAATTACCGATTGGTTCTTATTTAATGCCGAAGCAATCCGAATAGCCCCTCCTCTAATTATAACTGAAACTGAAATTAAAGAAGCCTGTTCGATACTTATTAACGCAATCGACAAAGTATATACACATGAATCAACTGCCATCCAAGCCTCCTAGTACGAATTCTATTGTAGAATCCATCAAACAGAATAGTGGGATGCAATTAATGCTTTTTATGGTATTATGGCTGCTTTGCAATATGTTAGCTGCTGCAATATCTTCAACTATAGCTTCTATTGCAGGTATCAACGATCTCAATTTATTACTCGAGGGATTTAAAGACGGACAATACTTAGAACACATTAATACCATCAAAATTATAAGCATAGCCTCGCATTTGTGTCAGTATTTGTTGCCTGTGGTACTATATCTTGTAGTTATCCACAACGATGCTAAGCTAAAAGTTTTGTATGTGGATAAAGCGCCCAATTTATTTAAATTAGGCCTTGCTGTAGTTGTAATAGCTGCTATCTACCCTTTTATATCTTATGTTTATTATTGGAATACTCAATTAATACCTAAAGATGCAATAGCACAAGACACATTAGATGTGCAAAATTTAATGATGCAAATGCAGACTACTACAGATTTGTTACTAAACCTGTTATTATTTGGCTTAGTAGCTGGTTTGGGCGAAGAGTTCTTTTACAGGGGTATTTTACAAAAGTTATTCACAAAAAGAACAAGAAATGTTCATATTGGTGCTTTATTAACAGCAATTACCTTTAGTTTAATGCATTTTCAACCCGAAGGATTTCTTCCTAGGTTTATTTTAGGTGGAATTTTCTCCTATTTGTTAATAATTTCGGCTAATTTGTGGATAAGTGTAGTTGTCCACATTTTGTTTAATAGTACACAGGTACTAGTCCCCTATTTCTATCCAAAATTCTCCTCTTCTATTAATACCATAGAATCCGTTCCTTTTTATGTAGCTTGCCTAAGTCTATTTTTATTTATAGGATTATTTTATACCTTTAAATACGTCTACAAATCCAATTCAACGCAATACTATCTAAATCAAGAACAATGAGTTTAAAAACAAGAACAATTACAGGCTTATCTTTTGGGGCCGTCATGATATCTGCCTGCTATTATAGTACAATTAGTTGTTCCATTTTATTTTTATTCATAACGGCGCTTTCTTTGTGGGAATTGAGTACACATACCCTTACACATGATTCTTCCGCTTCCTTCAATTTACTGCGAAAATTCAATTTTGTGCTTATAGGGATGTTGATGCCCCTTTTAACGGCCTTATATTATTTATTTAATAATCCTTTGGTGGTTTATGCTGTATCTTTTTTGCCTTTGTGCTGTTTTTTGTTATTTATTCTCGAATTATTCGGTAAATCAGCCAAACCTTTCGAAAATATAAGTGCTATTTTCTTAGGGTTTACATACATAGGGCTACCCTTTTCGCTTTTGTTGTGGATATGCAACGACTATGCAAATGACGGCAATCATCTTGTGTTAGCCTTGCTATTTATGGTCTGGGCTTCGGATGTATTTGCGTATTTGTTGGGGTCAAAAATTGGAAAGAATAAAATGTTCCCACGTATTTCACCCAACAAAACCTGGGAAGGTACTTTTAGTGGGGTACTAGGCGCTATATTTGTTGGATATTTATGTTCTTTACTTTTCAATACCTTAGACCTAAATATGGTTAATTGGATTGTTTTAGCCAGTATATGTACCGTCTTCGGTATTTTAGGCGATTTGGTTGAATCCATGCTCAAACGCAGTCTAGGAATCAAAGATTCAGGGAATATATTGCCCGGACACGGAGGAATGCTCGATCGATTTGATGCCTTTATATTTGTTTTGCCTTTTGTTTTTACCTATTTGATAAGTATAAAATACCTTTTATAAACAATCGTCAAGTTCATCAACAAGGGGCAGTTTGAAGGACCCGAGATGTTCATTGTTTTTAACAAAACTACACCAATTGCAGCTATCTTTTCCACAACCTTTATCAAATGCTTGATTTTTAATGGCTAAGTAGCTGTCCTTAACTATTGATTTCATTCGTTCTAGACCTTCGGGTTCAAATACAATTTCTTGCTGTTTAAAGCTTCCTTTACTATCTGTTTGCAAAAAGTCTATTGCTGCATTTTCAACTCTTTGTGTGTAAAGCCCACTTCCATCTAACAATAATTTATAGAAATAAAGCTGTCGCCAGTAGCTTCCTCCTATTTGCGTATCTTTTTTTGCCACCGAAAACTTCTTTTTAGTGTATCTACTGTATTTATAATCAACAATTTTGATACTATTTGAAGTAGTATTTAGTTCAATTTTATCGACAATTCCACGGATAGGTACGTTTTCGCATGTGGCATTCCAAATGTCTTTTTCTGTAATAATTTTATGTTGATTATGTACTTTTTCCCAGCTAAGACGATTGGCCTTATAATAAGCTACAAACTGATTTTGACTAGCGCTAGCAATATTTATATTCGAATTAAGTAGATATTTAACTCTATTATATTCAGCTTTATACATATTTTTTACCCAGCTTATTGTAGGGAATTTATCAAATTGTTCTCTATAAATAAATACTTGTTGAATACAACGATGCCAACAGTCTCCTATCAAAGCATCCTCTGATTTCTGTCGTGGAAGTTGAAGTATATATTCGAAATAAAAACTAGTGGCGCAATGCAAATAGCTATTTAATGCAGAAATACTAAGTTTAAAGTCTTCGAGCAAAACATCGATATAGGCCTTACTTTCTTGTTGAACTAGCCCAATTTGATGATCAGAAAGTAGAAGCTGCTGCCAGTTTTCATCAATCGTAAGCTGTTCTTTTTTATAAATTAAAGCCGATTCTAGGCCTTTCAATTCGTCTAAAAAGCCAAGCTTTTGTTGACTTTTTGCTTTCTTGTTCTGTAAACTATACGATATTTGAAGAAATTTTCGAGCCCTTGTCAAGGCCACATAAAAAAGCCTTCTTCTCGCTTCAAGTGCATCACTCTCATTCGAAAATGTAAGGGTATCCGGATAATAAAAATCCGAATTGTTAGCCTTTCCCAATCCCCAAGTTTTTTCGGTGACATCCATCAAATAGACATAATCAAACTCAAGTCCTTTAGCCGAATGTGCTGTCATTAATTGTACGCCTTGCTGCATCGTGTGCACCTCAAGCATATTTAAGGAAAGACGGTTAGCTTGCATTAAGTCTATTTTGTCCAACAAATCAACCAGCTTAATTCGATGATTCTTTTCGAAATTATCTTTTACAAATTCTAAAAAACTATTGATTACTTTGAGTTGATTTATTCGATTCTTTTGCCTAAAAAGAAATTGACTTAAGCCACTGTTATGAATCAAAAATTCAATTAAGTTTAGAAGGGTCAAATTGTGAATTTTTGATTTAAAGGCATAAATAAAAGTACTGAATCTTAGTATTTTAGATGGATTTTTAACGCCAATATTTATGAGCAACTCTTCCTTCACAATCAAATCAATCCATAAGGTGTCAAAGCGCCCCTCGGAACGTTCAGTTCGCATCCACCGCGCCATTTTAGCAATCGAATGACTATCAATTTCCAAAAAATTAAGGTGTAGTAATTCGTACAATACCTCGTCCTGCACCCTATTGTATTTAAAAGACTGTACCAAATAGCGCAGCAATTTTCGCAAATTATACATAAGGGGCAATTCCAGAATATTTCTTTTTTTCTTAATCTGATAAGGAATTCCTTTGTTGTCTAGCAAAGAAATAATTCCTTGTGCCTGTTTATGTTTGGCATATAAAATAGCCACATTTTTTAGAGGTACTCCATCTGCTTGATGCTGTTCGATAGCTTGGATTAGGGCCACTTCTTCCTGCCATTGATTGCTGTGTTCTGCAATACAAACCGTATTTTCTAGGTTTGCAACTGCCGCATTACTTGCTTTGAGGTATTTTACTTTTGTGTTTGAAGTTGTCTGTTCACTTACTCTAATTTTATTGTGGTCTATGCTTTTTTTTGCGAGGTCTAAAATTAGTTGACTAGAACGGTAGTTTTGATTTAACTGAATGATTTCAAGGTTTTTATGGTATCTTTCCATAAGGTCCGTCAAGTTTTTAAGACGGGCGCCCTGAAACTCATAAATAGATTGATCATCATCGCCTACAATAAACAAATTAGGGTTATCACCCCAATAAGCCATTAATTGCTTTATGATAGTACTTTGACTTGCATTTGTATCCTGAAACTCATCAACCATCAAATACAAAAATTGTTCTTGATATTGACGCAGTAGCAAAGGCTTATCTTCAAAAGCATTGACCACCCACAATATCATATCTTCAAAATCGAAGAACTCGTTTTTTGCCATCAAGTTTTGGTACTGTTCGTATAGGGGTATCGCACTAATCAAAAGTTCTACCTTCAAACTTATTTTTTCAAGGGCTCCAAGTTTGACATCCCCTTTTTTAAAAATACCACTATTGCGTTTGTATAGCATCTCTTCTCGCAGCGGCAAATCGGCCAAAAAAGCATCAATTTTATTGATTAAAAGGCTCTCTGACCAGTTTTCTTTTTTGATCGTCTGAAAAAGATTGCCGAGATGTTGTTCATAAAAGTAGGGCAGGCTTTGATGTTTACGCAAAGGGTTATTTTGGTCTAAGCTATCAATTATACTGCGAATAAGTTCTAGTCTTTCCAAGCTACTAATTGCCTTAAGACTATGATTACCAAAGTGTTCAATGTTTTCTTGAATCACTTTGTTGCAAAAAGAGTGGAAGGTATAAATTGGAACTTTATGCGCTATAGAACCCATCAAATCAACTAACTTTTGGCGCATCGACAAAACACCTGCATCGGTAAAAGTCAAACACAAAATATGTTGAGCTTCGGTATCCGTGCTGTTAAGAATATGGGCAATTCGTGTGGTTAGTACATGTGTTTTTCCGGTGCCAGGGCCCGCTAAAGCCAACACAGGGCCTTCAATTGTTTCAACCGCCTTTCGTTGTCGCGGATTCAATTGATCAAAAATAGTCTTAAATTTACTATGGAAGGATTGCTCAAACATCTATCTAATTTGTCACTCTATTAGAATTCTACGCCCAAATATACATCGCTTCGAGCAGTATTTATGCCTATTCTGTTGCAATAGACCAAATTACTTACATTTTACCGTAAAAGATGGTCTATTTTAATTCAAATAAAACTAACTTTGAAGATTGAATTCAGGCTATGAAACTTAATAATATACTCAAAAAATTCAAGGAATTATCATTTTTCGATACCTTTAAACATGCCTCCACCTATTTTTCAGGAACGGTGTTGATACATGGTTTAGGGGTGCTTACCCTGCCCATATTTACTGCTTTTTTGACAACCGAAGAATACGGAATTATCAATGTATTCACCTCTTATATAAGTGTTGTCTTAGTCTTGGTTTCTTTTTATGCACACGGAGCTATTAATCGTTATTATTTTGAAAAGAATGTAAGTGATTTTGCTTCTTTCATGGGGACACTTTTTGTATTTATACATGTCAATTTTGTTGTATGTGGTGGTTTAATGTATTACAATCGTGCTGCTATTGCACAACTCATCAATCTTGACCAATCGCTAATTCTTTGGATGATTGCGATGTCTATTATTACCATCTATTTTTATTTTTATCAACAAATTATGATTGCGACTAAGCAAAGTAAAGCTTATACAATTGTTGAAGTAAGTTGGCACTATATCAAATTTGGTTTAACGATAGTTGGCTTTTTACTAATCAGTACCTCAATAGTAGACAATACAACAAACAACGTTTATATGGGCAAAATTGCCGGGGAGTTTATAGCTACCTGTCTTATTGTACTTTATACCACCCAAAAACTATTTAAGTACCTGTCTTTCACTAAAATGAAATGGTATCACCTGCGCTACACCCTTCGGTATTCGATACCCCTAATTCCCTTTGCCCTAAGTGGGTTCATTCTCAATTCTTTTGATCAATGGTATATTAACGCATCTGTCGGACAAGCAGAAGCCGGTCAATATGCTTTTGCCTACAAAATTGGCTTGTTGTTTTTGGGCTTGATAACCGCATTACTCAATGGCGCACAACCCGAATACTTTAGTTTTATGAACCAAAAAAAGCATCAGGAAGTACGAGAACAAGTAAGTAGTATTTCAAAATTATTGGTGCTTGGGGCTGGTTTTTTAATTCTATTTGCTGTCGATATAGGCACCCTTTTATCATCCAAAAAGGTTTTTCTTGAGGTATTACCCCTTGCCCCTGTAATTATTGCCGCCTATATTTTTCACGGTATTTCTAGTTTGTACCACCGTGGTATCTACTACAAAAAGAAAAATCATTGGTTAGCAATCATTATTATTATTAGTGGAATACTGAATGTTATGCTCAATATTTATTTTATCAATCGCTACGGATACAAAGCAGCTGCCTATACAACAATGGCTTCCTATTTTGTGATGATGCTACTTTCTATCCTTCTTACAAGCTTTGTTCTAAAATTGCCCCCACTACCTTTAGTAAGAATCCTAAAATATATTGTACTTTTGGCTTTTATAATATCTCTGAATTATATTTTTGGCGCTCCAGATATAGGATTAAGTCTATTTTGGATCTTTTACAAAATGGCACTTTTTGGATTTTTAGGAGCGGTATTATTTTACAATAAACTTGGAATTTTTTTTAATAAATAAAATAACGGATAAAAAATGATTAAAGCGAACAATCCTGCCTTGTCTTCTTGGATAAGTGTACCATCAAACAGTGATTTTCCTATACAAAACATACCTTTTGGTATCTTCCAAACAAGCGAGAAAACCGCTCGAATGGCCACCATTATCGGTGATACTGTCATTGATTTAGCGGTATTAGCGCAAGCGGGCTATTTCAAAGATCTTAATTTTGATACAAAGGTATTTGAACAATCATATATCAATGATTTTATGGCCCTTGGCAAATCAGTAACTAGAGCGGTTCGTGACAGAATCTCGGATTTATTCGAAAAAAATAACACAGAATTGCCCGGCAATTCAGCTTTATTAGCTGATTTGTTGCAGCCTTTCGGGTCTGTACAAATGCTGTTACCTGTTCAAATTGGTGATTATACCGATTTTTATTCTTCTCGCGAGCACGCTACCAATGTAGGAACGATGTTCAGAGACCCTGACAATGCTTTACTTCCAAATTGGTTGCATTTACCCGTTGGCTATCACGGTAGAGCTTCTTCAATCGTGGTGTCAGGGACCGATATACATCGACCCAAAGGACAACAAAAACCCGTTGATGCACCCCCTGTTTACGGACCTTGTAAATTACTGGATTTTGAATTAGAAATGGCGTTTGTTATTGGTCAACAAACTTCAATGGGCGAAACCATCAGTACAGAGGCGGCTGAAGACTATATTTTCGGTATAACGCTTTTCAACGACTGGTCAGCTCGCGATATTCAAAAATGGGAATATATACCATTAGGGCCATTCCTAGCCAAAAATTTTGCTTCAACGATAGCGCCGTGGATCGTTACTTTAGATGCCGTTGAGCCTTTCCGTACCGATGGATACGACCAAGACCCTGAAGTATTGCCTTATTTAAAATACGAAGGAAGACGAAATTACGATATTAAACTACAAGTAGCTATTCAACCCGAGAACGGTGTCGAAAAAGTAGTCTGTGATTCTAACTTCAAACACATGTATTGGACAATGACGCAACAGTTGGCGCATCATACTGTCAACGGTTGTAATGTTAATGTCGGTGACATGTGTGCTTCCGGCACAATTTCTGGCCCTACACCCGATAGTTATGGGTCGATGCTAGAAATATCCTGGAGAGGTACCAAGCCTGTAGATATGCCTGATGGTTCACAACGAAAGTTTATTCAAGACGGAGATACCGTGGTCATGAGAGGATGGGGCGAATCAAAGGGAGTCCGCATCGGATTTGGTGCATGTAGTGGTAAAATATTGCCAACTACTTAACATAAAAGACCTTCAAATAGGTGCAGCAAAGGTTGTTGTATCTATTTGATTTTTAGAGATATAATTTATTTTCCAACAGTTATAGATACCAAATACCTTGAAATCATTTATTAAATTTCTAGTGTTTCTGGCGGTAGGTTTTTCCATTTTATACTTCGTCTTCGACAATCAGTCTACAGCTTATGCTGCCGAATGTGCTTGCAAAGAAGGAGGCTGTATATACGATTCTTTGTTCGATAAAATTGCCAACGACTTCAAAGGAGCATCTCCTTTTTGGTTATTAATGATTTGCTTGGCTTTTATGGTTTCAAATATTAGCCGAGCATTGCGTTGGAATCAATTAATTGAACCCTTAGGGTACACACCCAAAACCTTTAATTCTTTTTTTGCTACCATGGTGGGCTATATGATCAATTTAGCATTGCCAAGGGCTGGAGAAATAGCCAAACCCGCTATGTTAACCAAATATGAAAAGATACCCTTAGATAAATTGTTTGGGACGATTGTTGTCGACCGTGTTTTTGATGTATTAATGTTGTTAATTGTAACGACGATTACCTTTCTAACTCAATTCAATCATCTGTACGATTTTTTATTTGGCGAAGGAACCCCTAAAGCAACCTGCGTTGTAACCAACAATGCAGAGGCTTCCAATATACCTTGGTTACTCCTTTTCCAAATTGCATTGGGTTTAGGGCTGCTGATTTTATTGATTATTTTTATCAAATGGAATGTAATTAAAAAGACAAAAATTGCACAAAAAATAATTGAACTTATCAAAAACTTCATCGCAGGGATGCAAACCGTGTTCAAACTCAAAAATCCAGCTATGTTTTTTGTCCATACCTTGATAATTTGGTCAATGTACTACCTGATGATGTACCTTTGCTTTTTTGCCTACGCGCCAACAGCACATCTAAGCCCCTTAGCTGCTTTATTGGCGTTCACTTTCGGAACATTTGGCATGGTTATTCCCTCTCCTGGAGGCATGGGTACTTACCAAATTGCTGTTACAGCCGCATTAGTAATATATGGAGTTGCCGAAGCTGACGCCTTTGCGTTCTCAAACATAATCTTTTTTACGATAACCTTATTTTGTAATATAGCTTTTGGTTTGTTGGCTTATTTGCTAGTACCTATCTACAATCGTGGATACGAACCTATCTTGCCTGAACAATAATTATTGCTATGAATTCTTATTATAACATAATAGCGCAAAAAATTCAAGGCCACGAACAAGCCAAGCAAACGATACAACAATGGAAAAAACAATCGAAAAGTATTGTATTTACCAACGGCTGTTTCGATCTAATCCATTTAGGGCACTTGTACTATTTGGCAGAAGCGGCCTCTTTAGGCGACCGACTTGTAGTAGCTGTAAATTCAGACAACTCTGTAAAAAACTTGAAAGGTATCAATAGGCCCATCAAAAATCAAGAAACCCGTATGAATTTACTCGCGAGTTTAGCGGTCGTTGATATGGTCATATTGTTTGATGAAACGACACCTTTACAACTAATAGAGGCTATTGTTCCGGATGTTTTGGTAAAAGGAGGCGATTGGAGAACAGAAGATATAGTTGGTTCAGACATAGTATTAAAAAATAACGGCCGAGTAGAAAGTTTATCCTTTGTTGAGGGCAATTCTACCACAGCATTGATCGAAAAAATTCAATTGGGACAATAATTAAAATTTTTAAATTCAATTACGGCGATTATTAACATTTGATAATCAAAAATCTATCATAAATAGTACAATTAAATCAATACTTTTACTTTTATAGTATATTTGTATACAAAATAGACTTTTTGAACGTTTTGTAAATAGCCCTATCTCAATAATAGTACAGTTTATTGCATAAAAGTTACCATTAACCAACATAAACCGATCATAACGAAAAGTGTATGAAACGTATCTACTTTATATTAATTCTACTCAGTAGTTTTCAAGTGCTCCAAGCGCAATTTGTAGCCACCACTACTGCTAATGCAGCAGTTACACCTCAAACATTAGTTCAGAATGATTTGTTAGGTGCCGGAATTGCAGTATTCAATATTACCACTAATATTCCTGGTGGTGCTGATCCAAGGCAATTTGCTCGATTTAACAATGCTAATTCAGCCTTACCGTTTAATTCTGGTGTAATGCTTTCGTCTGGTTTAGCCGATAATTATAACAATACAGGAAATAACAGCACGATGTTTGGCAATGATTTGTTTGGGGCCGGCGACGCTGATTTAAACTTGATAACGGCACCCTCTGCTACTTTCGATGCCGCGGTTTTAGAATTTGATTTTATTCCCTTGTCCGATACTGTTCGTTTTAGATACGTTTTCGCTTCTGAGGAATATCCCGAATATGCCTGTGCTAATGTCAACGATGCTTTTGGGTTCTTTATCAGTGGACCAGGTATTGCTGGTGCTCAAAATATTGCCATTATTCCAGGATCTAACCCAGCACTGCCCGTCGCTATAAATACTGTTAATTCAGGAATTCCTGGCATAAGTGCTTCTATCCCACATACCTGTGTAGCGCCGAATGGTTCTTTAGCTTTCTCAAATTTATATGTAGATAATACAGTTAGTGCTACTTTTCAGTTTGATGGTTTGACAACAGTACTAGAAGCAGTAGCGGTGGTGGTTCCTTGTTCCACCTATCATATTAAGTTAGCGATTGCTGATGCTTTTGATGGAATATATGATTCGGCTGTATTTTTTGAAGCGAATAGCTTTTCTTCTGATTTTTTAGACATAGCTGTTGATAGAAATCGACCGGATTCTATAATTGTTGAGGGTTGCGCAGATAATCCTTTGGTTACACTTACTTTACCCACAGGTCCTGTAAGTTCAACCTACCCTATACCCTTAAATATTTTTGGGTCTGCTATTAATGGTGTTGATTATGCTAATTTGCCTGATACTGTTTTTATTAATACCGGGGATAGTTCTGTTAGTTTTCTTTTAAATGTTTTCGACGACGGACTATCTGAAGGAACAGAAACGATTTTTATTGAAATTAGAAAGTCGGTTTGTCAATTTGATACGCTAGAGTTTGTGATTGTAGACGGTGCTGCTGTAACAGCAAATGCTACAGTAACATCCAACTACAACGGTAGTGCTATTAGTTGTGCCGATTCTTGTAATGCCGTTACAACTGCTATTGGTATTGGTGGTATTACGCTCTTAACAGGAGATTTTACCTATCAATGGGATGCTAGTGCCGCTAATCAAACTTCCGCAGCAGCTTCAGGTCTATGCGCAGGAGTCTATGAAGTTATTATTTTTGACGACAATCTATGCTCTGATACTGTTTCGGTAACGGTTACCGAACCTTCAGCGGTTACGGCTTCTATAACGAGTGTTGTAGATGCCACCTGTGCCACGTTGGGTACTGCAACAGGTGCAGGAACAGGAGGAACTGGAGCATTTGGGTTTTTGTGGCCTGCAAGCGCAAGTAATCAGTCTACCGCAACAGCTTCAGGGCTTAATGGTGGAGCTTATCAAGTCACGGTAAGCGATGCAAATGGATGCTCTGATACAATTTCAGCGTTCATCAATTCAGTTGCGACAGCATCGGTAGTGCTTGATAGTGTTCTCACCGTAAGTTGTAATGGATTATCGGACGGAGCGATTTATACGACTACATCGGGTGTTGGATTTACGTATACTTGGTCAAATGGAGCTACCACAGAAGATATTACGGGGCTATCTCCTAATGTATATACGGCTACAGCAACAGATGGAAATAGTTGTGTTGTTTTATTAAATGCTACCGTAACCGAACCTTCCGCTATCACCGCTAGTATCGCAGGCTTTAATAATGTGTCTTGCAATGGATTGAATGATGGAGATGCGACAGTAGCAGCCCTTGGCGGAACAGGAACAACATATAGTTATACTTGGCCTGCAGCGGCTAATAATCAAACTGGATTAGTTGCAACAGGTTTAGCAGCCGGTGTTTACACGGTTATTGTGTCAGATAGTAACAATTGTACGGCAACAAGCAGTGTAACAATCAGCGCCCCTTCGGCAATTACAGCCAGTATAACGACAACGGCAATTAGTTGTTACGGAGGAGACGATGGCGTCGCGACGATTACAGCAGCCGGCGGTAGTCCGGGTGCACCGAACCCTTACACCTACGATTGGGGATTGGGATTTGTGGCATCAAACAGTTCTCCGGGCAGTCCTTTTGGTACTGCGGGCGTACAAACAGTTATTGTATCGGATGCCAACAATTGTACGATTAGCGAAACCTATACTCTTACGGAGCCTTCGGCTATTAGCTTTACAGTGGCCTCTACCGATGCTAGTTGTAATGGTTACAATGATGGTACGGCTTCAATCAATGCAAGTGGTGGCGTCGGCGGCTTTAGTTATGCTTGGAGTACCTCTGCACAAACAACTGCAACCGCCACAGGCTTGACAGCGGGTATACACTGTGTTACGGCAACGGATGGCAACGGATGTACAGTCGATACTTGCATAACAGTCTCTGAGCCTTCAGGCTTCAGTATACCAAGTTTTAGTAGTACAGATGCTTCCTGCTTTGGAGGTTCGGACGGACAACTAAGCGTAAGCATTAGCGGAGGAATCAACCCCTACAGCTACATATGGTCAGCCGGCGGACAAACGACGGCTACCGCGACGGGTTTAACGGCTATTGTGCACACCGTTACGATCAGTGATGCAAATGGCTGTACCATAACAGGCAATGCTCCTGTGGCCGAACCTTCTGCGATTCTAGTATCCTTGGACGTTGATTCGGTACAGTGCAAAAACGGCAGCGATGGACAAATAACCGCGACAGTAAGTGGCGGGACCTTCCCGTACACCTACTTGTGGGATGCCAATGCCTCCAATCAAAATACGGCCTTAGCCACTG
>CAJQQM010000169.1 GCA_905480485.1 uncultured Aureispira sp. | reverse complement strand
TGGGAGGTGGCGTACCTAAATATACAATTAAATGATTAAACATGCCATTTTGTGTACTAGTGGATGAAAAATGACATAAAAAAAACCTTAATATTTTTAATTTAAGGTTTTTAGAAGCGGTCGTAGCTTGATTTACTTTTGGAGGACTACAAGGGTTTTGAAATTAGACCAAAAGCTTTTTTTGTTTCTAATTTGTATCTGATTGTCGATGATTTGATAGGAGGCTGTATCTCGAGAGGGGAGAATTCGTAGGATATTTGCTCCCGAACAAGCGATAATACTATCTTCAAAAAAATTCATTGAGGTACCCTGTTCTTGTACGACTTGTTGAAAATTTTGAGACAATCGCTTGTCGCTTAGAAGTCTTAATATTTTGGCTTGCCTTAAGTCCTTGCGGTTACCGCAAACTAAATAGGCAAGGGCGTCATCTTCAATAAAAGCTTCTTTGTATTTTAATTCGTTGAGGCTTTTAGCAAGTGTTTCATTCGTACGCTCTAATTGATTGGTTTGAACTTTCAAATCTGCATAAGCCGTTGCCAATTCAGAATTAGTAGAATCAATACCTTCTTGCAGCTGTTTTAAGGAAAATTCGAGTTGTGTAATATGTTGCTGAGCCTCTGACAGTGCCAGCGAAGTTTTACGCAGCTTTTCTTCCGCTTTTGTGATCATTTTTTGAATAGAAGCGTTTTCTACGCGGTATTTTCGTGCTTGGGCTGTTAATCTCTTTGCTTTGTTAGCATCGACAAGCTGTGCTGCTTTGAGGGCCGACAATTGCTCTATAAGCAGTTGTTGTTGTGTACTATTGTTCGACATATCTTTTTGCTGCATCAAGCTTTGCATACTGCGATTTCTTTCTTGTATGTCTAACAAGGTTTGATCGATTTCCTGAAGCGTGGCTAATGCATCTGTGTAGGCACCGTTGATTAACTTTTCTTCTTCTTCTAGTTCAATAAGTCTGTCTTGAACAAGCTGCTGTTTAATGCGTTCTTCTTCTAACTTTTGTTGATAGTCCTCGCAGGAGATTAAGCTTGCGCAAAGCAAGCCAAATAACAGCATGAATGCGAATTTGTGCGTTGTCATTTAATTCTATTTTTATGAATTAGCGGGTTTTACTTTTTGACCAATACAACGGTCTTGTCCGTAGACCAAAAAAGTTTTGGATTTTTGATTACCAAAACACCCCCTTCTACAGAGTATGAGGCTTTGTCTCGAGTAGGTAACACATAAGCAATTTCTCCATCACCTCCGCAGTCGATTTGATCGTTGTTAAAATAGTCAATTTCATCTCCATTTTCACGGACTGATTTCTGATATTCTTTGGTCAACTTTTTCATACTAGTTTTACTTAGTATTCCTGCTTTGCGCAAAATACGCTTGTCTCCACAAGCAACATAGGCCCTCGCTTGTTCATCAATAAAAGAATCTTTTCTTTTTAAATCTGCAACAGTAGCAGATAGTTTTCGGTTGGTGGTACTTAGTTCTTCGTTGCGTTTCTTTAGGTCTTTGTAAGCATCGTCAAGTTGACCGCTTTTTTCGGTGAGTTGTCCCTCCATTTTAGCTAAAGCCAATTCCATATCATCGATTATTTCTCGGGCATCCTTCAAATCTTCTTCTTTTTCGACTATACGCTGTTCGGCTTGCGCAATCATTTTTTTTAATTGCTGATTTTCTATTTGATACGAACGAACCCTGCGTTGCATTTTTTTGGCAGCATCTTTAGCCGCTTCGTTGGCATCTCTTAGTTGCTGTAGTTTGGCAATAATTGCTTGTTTTTGAGAAAGGTTTCCCGAAAACTCCTTTTGCTGGGTTAGACGGTTAATCTCTTGTTCGTTTGATTCGATTGACCGAAGGGTATCTTCGATTGAATTTAGGGTTTCGATAGCCATTGAATACTCTCCCCGTACCAAACGGTCTTCTTCTTCAAGTTGGTTGAGTCGTTTTTGTGCTACCGAGTTTTGTTCCAACAATTCTTTGTAGGCTTGTTCGTAATTGTTACAGGCCGAAAATGCAAAAAGGCCAAAAAAGAATGCTAAATAGGTCTTTTTCATAATGCTAATATTTGATATTACTACAGTTTTATGTTTTTGATGTATTGCGCTAATTATTCGGTGTATTTCAGGAGGTTCCAATACTGATGAACATTAGTGGATTCTAACAAAATTTTATTACCCTGTACATAAACCCTGCCATCGGTTAAATTTAGCATGGTTTTGTCTTTGTCGTTTTCTACAAAACTTATGTTATTGCTGTTTGGGTCTATTCTTCCTTCTATGTCTTTTCGGGCATCTGAGGTATTGATTTTGGCCAAAAAGTATATCCCTGAGCTATCTTTTCTTATTTCAGTAAACTGAAAGGCCAAAACCTTTGTTTCGTGTTGCCCATAATCGATTTTGCCAATAAAGGTACTTCTGCTTAATACGCTTAATTGAAGGCTATCTTTGGGGATGCTGTCAAGTTGTTGAGGGACGCGTGTACTAAATAGGCCATCGGGATAGTCGGTCAGGTATTTCTTGTAAGCATATACGGTATTATCGGCTTTGGCGTTGTACCATTGGTATTCTTCCTGAAGTTTTTGTGCATCTGCAGTATATTTACTGTCAGGATATACCATCAGAAAAGAATCAATAGCCAATAATTTATTGCTCATCTTAGCATTTTGCCATGCTTGGTCCTCTTGGGTTTCGCAAGCAATCAACATCAAAAATAGGAGTATGTAAACGGGCAAGTAGTGCATTTTTATAGATTTAATTCGATAAGATTGTCCAGGTTATAACCTTTCATTCGGTTGTGATAGTACAACAACAAATTCATGTCCTCACTGGTTAACATGCCTTTTTTATTAATGTATAATGCTTTTTCTACATGGAAAACACCCGTATTGCGGATACCGTGCTTGGCTAAATCCTCGATATCATCTTCTTTGACACGTTCTGATAGTTGTATTTGCCCAGCCTTATTCATGGCCAAAAGCTTGTCTCGAAGTCGGGCTATATTATGATAAAATGTGTCTAAGTCAATAAGTCGGTCTTCTTCAGGCAAGCGTAACAACCCGTATATATCCAAACTAGCATGCATTTTAGACAAAAGATTGAAGGCAACAAAGGCAACTAAGTGACTACTCAAAACTACATTTTCTTCGTGGTAGCGTCGAACAATCTGACGTGCAAGCATTTTGGTATATTGCGCATTACGCTGTCCGTCGTATTTTATGGCGCCATTTGATACAAAATATTCTTTGAGGTCTATTATTTGCCCATTCGGGTCTAGGCTGTTGCCCGAAGCGTCCACAAAATTGCCTATTACATCCATTGGTTGGCCAAAGTTAACGACGATTTCAGAATCGGAAGAAAAGAACTTCCAAAAGAACTTAAATAGATTGTAGGCGCCTCCAAAAGCTTTCTTTTCTATTAAATAAAGCTCTTTACCCATTTTTTCCAAATGTGAATTGATTAGATTTTTGGCTTCAAGTACACAGTGATAGTTTAAGACGACCGGCACAATAAAAATTTTGTTCGGATTGTCTTGACGCAGTAAATTACCTTGTGCATCAATCGTGGTCCCCAACAAACCCATTTTTAGCTTGTTTTCTAGAGAACCTGAACGTGAACGGGTGCCCCCCGGAAAAAAAAGACTATGTACATTGCGCTCAATATTAAGCTGCGAGTACGTTTTGAGGGTTTCAAGGTAAAAGTCGTTTTTTTTGCGACGGTCTAAGCCGTAGGCACCTAGCCTAGGAAATAGGTAGCCTAATATTTTGTTGTATAAATTGATACCTGCACCATAGGTAAAGGCAGACAAACCAATTTGGTCAGAAGCCCAACCGACCAAAATAGAATCTAGATTGCTAAAGTGCGTAGGAACCAAAACAATAGTACCTTTTGTGGCTAAACTACGGATGTGTTCGACATGTCCTACAATTTGGAGTTTTTTCTGCAGTTTCTTGTGGGCTCTAAAACGACTAGATGCATTTAGAATAGTGGCAAACAGGCGCGGTAAAAACTTTTGCGCCATTTTATAGGTTGGAATTTTAAAATTACTCATAATCTCCCGATTGTATCGTCGGATGATTCTGTTGAGTAATTTGCTGTTGTGGTCGCGCACCTCCTCTTCGTTTTGGTCCATCGACTTACGCAACAATTTTTTGCGGATGTCGTTCCAAAAATCTAGTTCGTCGGGTGGGTCCACTTTCCAAGGTTCGTTTATGATACGATTGCGCTCCATGTAATGCACTTTGGCAATAGCTTCACTCAAGGACTCTTTACGTTTTTTCTGAAGCAATAATTCCGTTGTAAAATCACTGGCATATTGCATAAAATCCTCTTTGTCTTGACTCAATTTATGAATTGGCCAAGCAGTCATCTCCTCTACGAGTGCTAAAGGATATTCAACAGGTTGTAGCAAGCTATCTCTGCCTGTTTTTTGTGTTTTTTTGGATGTTTTATTTGCCATACTATATGCGCCAAAGTTATATTTGCCCGTGTCTCCTTGCCTGATTTTGATAGGCTAAGGGAGTTACCCAAATTTTTTTGGGTCGCGCGTTGCCCTAAATCTATTCAAATTATATGGATTAACGATTATTTTTAGATCAAAATTACAGTTTAGTTTTAAAATCATCCTAATAAAATTGTAGTAAATATTTAAAATAAAGCTTAATAAAAAGGGTTTCTAGCAGGGCTTTCTGTCGCTTTTTAAGGATCCAAATATCTTTTTTATAATTTCACGAATAGATTTTTATTTACAAAAACTAATGACTACCTTGGTTAGGTACATAGATTTGTATAAACACACACACACAATTACTAATTTAGTACATCACTTTTACCTACATGACAGATAAGGAATTACTAGAGCGCGAAGAGATGCTAGAAGATATCTTGGACGCACTTGAAGATAAAGAATACGATGAGGTGGAAGATATGGCTGATGAAGCTATAGAATCTTTCCCTGATGAGGCATTTGGATATTTTTATATGGGAGAGGCCCTTTTTCTTCAATACGATTATCAAGAAGCAGCTTATTATTTTCAGCACGCAGTAGCCAAAGCTCTAAATAATTCAACCTACATAGCCCGCTTGGCATTGGTGAATGCCAAACTAGATGAAAACGAAAAGGCGCAGATCTTATACCGAAAAGTCCTCGAAATTAATAACGAACACCTTGGGAGTATTTTAGCACTTGCTGTTTACGCCCTCAACGACGGGGTTTATTCAGAGGCTGAAACCTTGCTTAACAAAGCCATAAATATAGCACCTGATTATGCCGAAGCCTATCAAGTTAGAGCTTTGTTGGCACAAGTACAAGGCAATTTTCAAGCAGCACTTAAAGATATTGATTTTTTAATGCAACAATCCGCGGCAAACTATGCATTGCTTCAGCAAAAAATCACGGTTTTGTCTGCCAATAATCAACCTAAAGCGATTCTTACAGCTTGTCAAGACTGGATCGCTAAATATCCCGAAGATGCCAGGGCTTATTTTACATTAGCAGGGTTTCAGATGACACAAAAATCCTACAGTGCCGCCGTAGCTTCCTTAGATCAACACATATCCTTAGCAAAATATGGAGACTTTGAAGTTCGAGAAGCCTATTTAATGCGATCTTGGGCCTATTTATATCAAAACAAAACAGAAGAAGCGACTGCAAGTTTCAAAAAATCGTTGAGTCTAAATCCGGGTTCTGTAGAGGCTTATATCGGTTTGTGCGATTGTATGCTTGCCCAACAACAACAGCAGGCCGCTATTTCCTATTTGGATATCGGAATCAGTACTTTGCAAGAAAAGGCTTGGAAATTAGCAGCCAAAAAAATTGACTTGTTACTCGAGGCAAATTCCTATCAAGCAGTAGCCGAAACAGTGGCTATCTTAACCGATCATCAAGAGGAGGAAGTGCAGGGTATTGGCTATTTTTGTCTAGGGAATTCTTTGCAAAAACAAGGTGATTTGCCAGAGGCCTACAAAGCATGGCGCAAGGCAAGTGATTTGTACCATGTACAAGCAGAAGAATGTATCGATACTTACTGCCAAGAGTTTGTTGAACAAGAATTAAAAGTCAAGGAAGGGGCTCTTTTGTTGGATATGCAGGCTGACTTTACTCAAAATGCCCAATCTAAGGTGCTTCAACAGTTTTTTACCAAGTTTTGGGCGGCCGATGTAAAGCTTACTGCCTCCAAAAACAAAATGTTTGCACAAGTTCCAGCCAAAATGGAAAAGCAAATTTTGGAATTACTGTCTAATATATGTGTGGCAAT
>CAJQQM010000168.1 GCA_905480485.1 uncultured Aureispira sp. | reverse complement strand
ACTCGTCAATTATTTAGTGATCAACGATATCAAACCCAACAAAGAACAATTGGTAAACATTAAAGAATTTATTAAAATTGATTTCATTCCCAACGACATTCGTTTGTCGATGGCCCAGGATTTGGTGTCAGCTAGCCACCTGAAGCCGATAATGGCAGATCCTGAAATCGGCAAATTATTGCTTAAAAGAATGTAAAACGCTCTTTTGTTTTCAAAGATGACCTGTGTAGGATTCATCAGCCAAGCTCAGTTTAATACAGTGTACCGAAATTAATCCGCTGAAAAACTACTAAATTGAGTTAATATTTTTTGTAATGAATCTTGGGCATCTTTTGTCAGGTGCAATGCAAAGGGTTCGTAAGGCAAGTGGTAATCATGTGATGTCAATTTCCAATAGAGAAGTCCTTCTAGATGGACATTTTGCTCAGCGACCACTTCATACAATGCTTGCATCGCAAGGCTACGTTCACGATAATTATAGGGTTCTTTAGTCCATCGAATTAGTTTTTCGTAATAAGCGTGTCCAACCACTGAGTACCCAAAGCCTTGCCAAGGATGCACCGTACAACCTCGTCGATTGATATAGCCCAATTCGGTAAAAAGAAGCGGCATTGAATCAAGTTGTTGTTGCTTTCGAAAGGAATTAACCCCCTCAAAGGCATTTAGCCACCCCGCTTTCATCAATTCCAAAAATTGAGCATCGCTTTCGTATTCCTGATAAGCATCTCTTAAACTAAAATAGGCATTGACTCCCATAAAATCGAGTGCATCCCAAAATTCAACCTCTAAATAATTATCAAAATTTGCGGCATAGGTTAAAGCACCGTCAAACGCTCCTCGTAGCGTTTTGATGAGTGTCCGCCAATGCAAAGCACATTGCTTCCTACGTTTATTCATTCGATTGATACGACCTGACTGCCCTTCAAATGTAACTTGATGCGCCCAATGCGTTTTGCGTTCGATACCTTCGTTGATATAGGCTTTAAGATTCCCTTTATGCTCATAACCATTAAGCCACATATCTTGCTTATCCAATTTTTTGTGGTAATAAAGGGCCTTATTTTCATGACTCTTTTGTTTCTTTTTGCTATTGTGGTAGGCGTACAAATTTGGCATCCTCTGTATCGGAAGGGTGGCAGAAAGGGCATTCATTTCACTCCCAATCCCCAAAACATCCACACCTTCTTGCTGCGCAATTTGTGCCCATTTTTTTGCAAAACTAGTATAACGCCCAAACCACCTTGTCAGCGTAGAGGAGTCTTTAGGCATTAGCATGCCATGCCATAAAAATTTGTTTTCATCGAATGAATGATCGAGATGTACCCTCAAAATTAGAACCACCTTTAGACCACTTTCCTTCGCTGTTCGTATTTGGTCCATCACTTTGAGGTCTTCGGCATCATAGCGCAATGAATCGCTATCCCATTTGCCTTGTGTGGCATAAACTGTTACCTCGACTGTATTCATAGAACAGGCCTGTAATAATCCTGCCCAAGCTTTGTTGTCGGCTTCGTTTATTTGTATCCCTCCTAAATAAAAAAGCTTTGAACGACTATATTCACTTGTGCTCAAACCATTTTTCTTAGGAGAAAAAAAAGCCCAAAATGCACAGCCCAACAAGAAAACGAATAGTATTTTTATCATACAATAGAAAACATATAGTAAAGGAATAAAAACAAAGTTAAGGAAATGAATTCTAAAACCTATTAATTTGAATCCCTCGACTTAATATTTAAGACAAAACATTTTACTCCTTAAGGTATTAAAATTCGTAGCGTTCTTTTTTTGTCTAATCAAGTAAGCATTCCTACAATTATTGGTCTATTTTAGAAAATATAAATTTGAACCACAGATTTTATGTATATTAGATTGTTACTTTCTTTGCGAGACATAGAGTTTGTTTTGTTTTTAGTAGGCTATTTGAATGTACCAATAGGTAACATTCGAATATTAGAGCTAGTATTTTACTGCTTAGCTCTATTTTAATTGTTTGGTAAATTGAAAGAAATTCGTGTCTGCTTATCTATTCTAATTTTTGATTTTTATACAGTCTTTAATATGTTTTTAACGCTTTTTTTGATTTTAGCCTTAGGCCTTACTACAAATCTCGGGGCACAAGATTTTAATGATTATCAATTATTAAATAGTAGCGGAATTATTCCAGCCGATTTCTTGACGCGCTCCTCGATAAAATATGAAAAAGAAATACAATCTTTAGACAGCATAACGACTAAAGATGAAAAGAATGATAAGCGACAATTTTACCTAGAAAGTAATTTTCTGATTGATGACTTATTGAAAGGGCCAAGTGTGTTTTTTAACGACCCTATCACTAGCTACGTAAATAAAGTGGCCGACGAACTGCTCAAAAACGATCAAGAAATGCGTAAAAAACTGCAATTCTATACCGTTCGTTCTTCAGCAGTTAATGCCTTTGCCACCAATCAAGGAATAATTTTCGTAAACGTTGGACTCTTGGCGCAGCTCGAAAACGAGGCACAACTAGCCTTTGTTTTGGCCCATGAAATAGCGCATGTACAAGATGGTCATCCGCTCGAAATGTTCTTAGAGTCGCAAAAAATTGACCGTTACACCAAACGAAGTGACTTGGTACAAAACACTTCATTTGATGATCAAATTGTCGCCAAAAACTTTTATTCCAAAGAACTAGAAAGCTGTGCCGACAGCAAAGGGCTCAAACTCTTTTTGAAAAGCAACTATAGTATCGATGAACTTGATGGTGTTTTTGACGTACTTCAATATGCTTATTTGCCTTTCGATATTACTGCAATTCCTCGTAGTTATTTTGAAGATGAATATATTCAGTTACCCGATGACTATTTTATGGCTGCTGAAGACATGAACGGTATTAGCGACACATACGATGAAGATGATTCTAAAAGTACACACCCAAGCATTGAAAGCAGGCGAAATGCCGTCCGTACAAGTATAGGACAACTATCAAACCTTTTGCGAAAAAAATTCATCCAAAGCACTAAAGAGCAGTTTTTAACCCTTAGAGATATTGCACGTTTTGAATTAGCGTACTACTATTTACACAATTTTCGTTTTCAGGATGCCATTTATGCTTGTTTTGTTTTGCAACAAAAATATCCTGACAGCAAGTATCTTCACAAAATAATTGCCAAATCTTTTTATGGTTATACTAAATTTAAAAATGACCTAAAAGGGTACAACTCAAATAATATTAGCTACAACGATGAGGGCTTTAATACGGTATATATGTCTAAAAACAGGTACAAAAAGGTAGAGGGCCCAAGCCAACAAGTTTATTATTTATTGAGTCAGTTGCAGGCCAACGAACTGAGTGTTTTGAGCTTAAAATACCTTTGGGATGCTTGTTCAATTTTCCCGAACGATCGAGAATTATTGACTATGCGTCGTGACTTATTTGTTGACTTAGCCTATCATTATAGTAGCCTGACTGACTTCTCAAGCCAAACTAAAGCTGCTATTGACGCCGAACCCACACAAAACAGTCTTCCGGATAATCTGACACAATCTAATGATAACAAAAATCAAGAAAAATTATCCAAATACGATAAAATTAAACTCCAGCAAAAAGAAAAAGAAAGTAAGCTCGATACCAAAGACGAAGATTATGATTTTACTCGATACGCTTTTGCCAATGTTTTGCAAGAGGAAGCTTTCAAAATACAATTCCAAAAAGGGCAAAAAGAAAAGAAAAGACGCGATAAAATTTCTGCCTATTACAGTAGTTCAGAAGGACGAGAAATCTTGCGCAAGCGTCGCAAACGTAGGGTTTCGGCCCTAGGTATCGATTCTGTTTTGGTATTTACACCAATTTACAAAAAAGTAGAATCACAAGCTAATGCATCAAAAATCATGCACCTAAAATCAGAGGAGCATCAAGCGCGGTTTACGGATTTATTGCGTCAGAATGCTGCTTTAGCCAAGGTGGATATCACTTTATTGAATCCTACCGAACTAAAGCAAACAGACGGTGCTACCTACAACGACCTAAGAATGCTTTCCGATTGGATATCTCAACAAAATAGATTCGGTGGTAATTTACTAATGCCCTCTTTTAATCAGGATTTTATTGACAAGCTTATCAAAAAGTACAAAACAAAATACCTTTTGTTTACTGGAATTATATCAATCAAAAAATCCTCAACAAATTGGGCCTATTGGTCGACAATATACAACATGGAATCCGGTCGTTATCAGGTAATTAAAGATGATTTCTTTCGTCAAAAGGATACAAAAATATTTATGAATGCTCAATTATTCGACACTTTTTTGCAGATTAAATCTAAGCGCAAACAGAAATAAAAAACCATTATTATGCTGCTTTTAAAACGGTTCATTTCCTTAGTAAGTTTGCTGGTTTTCAGTTATAGCTTAATGGCGCAGGTCCCTGGCTTTCAGGGCAAACGCTTTTTTGCAGAGATAGGTATTTCAGCTTTTCCTAATTTTGCTTTTCCAACGGCTCAAAACAAAGGAGGGCAATCCTTTCCATATAACTTACATACCGGCCATTTTACGCTAAAAGATCGGTACGACCTCTCTTTTTATTATGTTACAGGTCGGCGATCGGCCCTCAAGGCAGCCTATCATTATCAGGTAGCTGGCTTAAATAGTTCTGCCCAAACTGATGGCTTAAATGGAGGCTATGATCAACATAATTTGTTTTATCAATTGCACATGCATGACCTAAACCTAGGCATTAACCTGTACAAAAACAGGGCAAAGAATTTAAGCCCTTTAGGTTTTTTTTGGGATTTGAGCCTTCGATTTGTTTTTATTGACGGCCTGCTTAGAGATCAACGTGTCGAGTACTACGACAACCGTCCTGACCACAGACCTTATGCCGATCAATTAAACCCACTGCCGGAACAAAAACTAATGTTTATGCCAGGTTTTAGCGGACAATGGGGCTATCGAACAGTTATTGCCAACAGGCTTACCTTGAGTGTCGGTATGGAGTTTACGCTTTTTCCTCAGTATTTCCTTTTGCAAGGAGGCTATATCACAGGTATTGGTATCTACGATTTATTAAATCCCTATCAGCGTTCGATCGTTATGAATGTCCAAGACCGTTACCTCATGAGCCTTCATATTGGCTTTGGTGTTTTGATTTTTTAATTTGACCTACTAAAAATATTTTATGATAGCTATTTACAAAAAAATCAGCGCCCTCTATATGTGTATTCTTTTGTTGCAGCTTAGCGCCTGCTCCAAATATGAGCCGATTTATGGCGTAGTTGGTAACGAAACCTTAGCTACTCCTGAATTGCGTTATGATCTAGCCTACATATACGATAATGAAGTTTATTTGTCTAATGAAATTTTAACCGATCAACTAAAACTGACCAACAATTCGAATTCAACGAATTCTCCTTATACAACTAAAACCCATGTGGCTTTAAGTCCTGATTTAGACAAAATCGCCTATCTCGATGCAAATGGCACACCGGTCATAATAGATATCTTAGGTAATCAGTTGAATAGATTGACACAATTTAACAATGTAAAAGATATAGGATGGCACGCCAACAATGGCAACACGACCTTATATATTTTGGTGAATAATACCCTTGAGTTTTGGGGGCCAAGCCTTAATTTAGTTAATGCGCCATTTGATTTTGTGTTTCCTTCTACTGCACTTTTTACTACAATAGATGCTATTGACATCAACGAGAATCTTGATATAGCATTTAGTTATCGTTATTACCAACCTATCACTACTTCATCTTTGTACCATGAATATTATTATGGCGTTGGCATTCAGTACAGCAGCAGTGCTTTAGTCGATAAAAACTATCAGATTTATGATAATTTTTATACTCATTCTACGCAGTTGTATAGCAATGAATTATTCATTTTCTATCACATGGTTCGTTTCAATAATGCTAACGGAGGAGTTGATTTGGCCGAAACGGTCAACACGAAGGAAAATAATAACGATTTTCAATGGCTTCGCAATTACCAAGCTTTATCTGCTACAATCAACAATATTAACAGCATTAATTCTGCTTGTTATTATGAGGCAAACAACAAAGGAGAGGTCGTTGCGAATGTCTATCAAATTCAGAAGTATTTTGTCAATTTACCCCAAGGAGTTTTTCCTCCCTCAGGATCTTCCAATACCTTTACCTTAAATTTCGACAATGCCAACAACAGCTTACCTACTTATTTCGAATGGCAACCCTAAATTAATTAATAAACTTTTAGGAAAGTACGCTTGAAATGAATTGGCCGGTAAACAAGCCGAAGATTTGTTTCATTTCAATCGATGCAACCATACATACCTAGTGCAACCCTGCATAGCAAATCGAATGGAGACATTTTTAGAAACGTTTGAAAATGCTATAATTGGACTTATAAATAGACTTTAGATGCTAAATCAAAAACACCCAAGCCCTCCTGACCACCCTAACGATAGCACTAGCTGACCATTATGTTGACAATTAGAAAAAAACGCCTAGTTCGAAGCCAATATAGCGCCAATAAAGATCTATTCTTTGGTATTGTTACCAATCAATTACCCTAATTTAAAAATTCATGGATAGATTCGATTTGAGGAATCAAACAATTCTAAGAGATTTTTAATAGATTTAGACTATTAAACGCAGATCTTAAAATTTAACAAAAGCGTACAGTCTAATATAGCTATTCGACCAAACGCTTATTTACACCTAATTTTTATGAACGTTTGGCTCGACAACAAAAAAAATAGCGAGACTATAGAACTTGCCGACTATGTATTGGCAAGTGGTGGGGAAGCACAATTATATGCTATCCAAACACCGGGCTACGAACAGCTTATCGCAAAAATATATCATCCATCTAAAAGAACGAAACTTAGAGAAGATAAGCTACAATATCTCTTGGCCAACCGTCCTAAGAGTAGCCATCCTGACACCCACTTAATTTGGCCAAAACAAAAAATATACAATGAACAGCAGGCCTTTATTGGTTTTTTGATGCCTTACTTTAAAGGTGAAAAACTCGAAATACTCTGTTTGCCAAAACTAGCTAAAAAATTTCGTTCAGACTGGAAAGACTTTGATTTCGAATTAGACAATAAGCGCCTAAAACGCTTGCACCTTGGCTACCTAATTGCTTCTGCAATGAATGATTTGCATCAACTCGACGATTATGTTTTGGTCGATTTCAAACCCGATAATATTGTCATAAATACGCAAGGGCAGCTTGCCTTTGTTGACCTAGATTCTATCGAAGTAGTGGAAGAAGGACAAACCGTTTTTGATGCCCCTGTAGCTACCCCTGAATACAGCCCGCCAGATAGTTATCTAAAAAATCCTTTAGTAGACCCTACGCAAGAAGATCCTTGGGATCGATTTAGCTTGGCTGTTATTTTGTACAAAATATTAGTGGGGATTCACCCCTATGCGGCTACAGCGACAGCCCCTTATGAAGAGGCGAGTAATTTACATCAAAAAATTGAACATGGATTATTTGTCCATCATCCCGAAAAACAGGCTTTTTTATCCATTGTTCCCCAACAACACGAAGCATTCGAAACACTACCCTACCAGGTGCAACGGTTGTTTCTCCGTTGTTTTATAGAAGGCCATCATCAGCCCTTTGCACGTCCTAGCGCTGAAGAGTGGACGCAAGCCTTGCAGCATTTCGATACATCCGCCTCCATTTCGAATGAAGCCCCCCCCGCTTTACCACTGCAGTTTTTGCCCGACAACCTAAATGTCCACCAGCTTTTTAAGTTACCCGACCTACAACTTGTTAGCCCACAGGCTAAATTAAAAATTGAGCAAAGCCTAAGCCCAACTGAATTACAAACAAAGCAATTGTCCCCTGAATTTATAGATCCTAAAGAATTAAAGGCGCAGCGTTTTTTCAATTTTACAGCCACGTTGATGATTGTCGTTGTTTGTGCTGCTATTTCCATTCTTATTCCTTGGCAAATTGCTTCAAGCATAGCAATATTGGCATATTTGGGCATTAATTACTTAACGTTCAAAAATAGAAAAACGGCCGAGCGTAAAGACCATCTAAACCAGCTGTTAAAACATCAGATGGACTATTTTCATGAATTAGTAGAATCTGCCGAACAGCATGAATCTAGTATGACAGATTCTATTGATCTGCTCAAATCTATGCTATCGAAAATAAGCCCTAAGCGACTGGAGGATATGATGTCTGACAAAGAAATAGTACAACAAAAATTACAAAATTTTAAAAAATCTATCGAGCAAGAAACGTTAAAAGTAGAGGATTTAAAAAGATGTCAGAAAAAAGAATTTAGACTACTTCAAGATTATTATAACAAAAAAATAAAGGCGCTAGAACAACTACCAAAATTAGAAGCAAAAACACTTTTGCAGCTAACGAAAGAGTACAAAAGGGCTAAACGTCTTGGCCTCTTAACCGAGGTTGAATTAGCACATTATGGCCGCAATTTAGAACAACTTGAATCCTTGCTTACCCAATACAATATCGAGCAAGATGCTTGGAAATACAAAGGTTCTGAAAGAATAAAAGATATTCAATTTAGATGTGAACAATGGAGACTTTCAATCGTTGAGGAGATAGAAATTTTCAACCAGTCGGTTTCGAAAGAAGACATAGAAGCTGTCGAATCTTTGGTCAAAGGCTATCGTGAAACAATCAGTGCCTTCGAACGTCTATCGTACGACGTTGAACGCCTTAAAATTCCAATCCAACAACAACTTGAAGTTTGTCAAAAAACTAAAATTGATGTAGCACTTTATCAAAACATCAACTTTGGAAGTCATTTATTAAATATGATTGGCATTGGATAAATAAACAGACATATGAAAAAATTCATTTTTGCAGTTGCCGCTGTCTACAAAAAAATTAAACGGTTAAAAAATAAGGTGCAAGGTAAGTCAGAAAAAGATGTCATTAATCAACAAATAGTGGATGGTCAGGCTTGGGAAGAATTTTGTGACACCCTCAAAACAGCTGGCACGTCTCTTTTGTACGGAAAAGCACCCCTCGACCCTTTTCAGCAAGCGGAGGGAATCCGTTATTTATGTCGTCTTACGAGGGCGGGACTCGATGCTTTTATCGAACATGCCGATCCTCAGTTTCCTAGCTTTAAACGTATGGTCCACGAAACGGTCAAATTAGGTGCTGACAACCCTGATAACCACTATTCGAATGCACAAATTGACGGCGCCTACGAGTATCGTATTTGGGGCAATCGAAACTCAGTTTTTTACCTTGGTTTTTTTACGCAAAACGGCAGTTATGGCACCACAGGAGGGTTATCTCCTTGCGATGTGCTAGAAGATAGCCAAATTGAGTTTGAAGCAGACGGTTCCTTTGAAATTTTTGTTACCCATGAAAAACGAGGGAAAAACTGGTTAAAAATTGAAGCTGAAACGACTTTATTGATGCTACGCCAAACCTTTATGGACCCACAAAACGAACAGGCAGCTTCGGTTTCTATAGCTTGTATGAATGGTCCAGAAAAACCACAAGCCCTTCGCCCCGCATTGGTTTACGATGGACTAAATAAGGCCGGCACCTTTGTGGCTGGCGCTTCTTTTTTATTTTCAAAATGGGCAACTGACTTTACAAAACACCCCAATCAACTTCCCTTATTTTCTCCTGAGATATCTAATGCTGCAGGAGGAGATGCTAATATATGGTATTATCACAGCTATTGGAAACTTGACAAAGAAGAAGCTTTGCACATCTATTTCAAACCTCCTAAATGTAAATATTGGAATTTTCAGTTGAATAATTACTGGATGGAATCCCTGGATTATCGCTATTTTAATATTCACTTAAATGCGCATCAGGCACGGGTAGAAAAAGATGGCACAGTTCACTTATTTGTGGCGCATCAACGCCCGAATCACCGTAATTGGATTGACACCGTGCATCATTCTGAAGGTACTATGTTGTTGCGTTGGGCCTATGCAGAAAGTAATCCACAACCCGCTATTGACTGTATCAAATTTGAAGAAATCGAAAAAATTATCGCTAATTTATGCCCATAAAAAACTACGAACCTCGCCTTATTCGTTGGTACAATCGATGGGTTCCCAATAAAGATATTGAGTACCATCAAATGATTGATAAAGCCCAAAAAAAAATCGAGGGCTTTTGTTTTGATAGCGCTTTTGTTGAGCGTCTCCGAAGGTTGTGCCAATCGGTTAATGAAGAAGCGGCGTTACATCCCTTTGGTCGCTTTATGCTAAAAGAACGTTTGTCAGGTATACTACTCAATCATTTGCGAGCTAAGCAATACCTAAAACAAAACCCTAGCATTTTAAAAGAAATTATTGCGCCACCTATTTTGATCACAGGTCTGCAACGCACAGGCACCACGTACTTACAACGATTGCTAGGGGCCACTCCCGAACATCGTGCTTTACAATCTTGGGAAGCCCTAAACCCCATCCCTTTTTCTTCGGCCAAGGATCCTCAGAAACGTATCCGAATCGCTTTGAACAGTCAGCGTGCTTTGCGCTATATTTCACCTATTTTTTTTAGCATTCATCCTGTAGAATACAATAGTCCCGAAGAAGAAATCTTACTCAATGATATGACCTTGTTATCAGCCGTGCATGAAGCAACGATGCATGTGCCAAGCTACGCAGCTTGGCTAAGCGAACAAGATCACAGAATTTCTTATGAATGGATGAAAAATATGCTTCAAGTATTACAATTTGGTCAAGAATCAGCCACTTGGGTACTAAAAACGCCACAACACCTAGAATACATGGATGTTGTTTGCGAACAGTTTCCGCGTTCGCTTATTATTCATTTACATCGGCAACCCATTGAATGCCTCCCCTCTTTTTGTAGTATGGTTTACCACAGCAGACGTATATTTAGCCATCAAGTAAACCCCAAAGAAGTAGCGCAACACTGGCTGCAAAAAAATGCTTCCATGCTTGAAAAAACACTAGCCATAAGAGCACAAAATTCCGATCAACAATTTATGGATATTTATTATTCAGACTTGGTAAAAGCGCCCCTCGAAACTGTTCAAAAAATCTATCATAAAGTGGGTAAAGCCTGGACCCCTTCCGTTGAATCGGCCGTACTTAATGCGACCAAAAAACATCAAAAAAATAAATATGGCAAACACCACTACAGTTTGGAGGATTATGGCCTCCATCAAAAAAGAATTGAAGAACAGTTTTCTTTTTATATAGACCATTATTTTTCATCTTAAAACTCTACTCAAAATTATGAGCCACCAGCAAAAATTTGATAGTACGTTTAAGGCTACATTGACCGGTATAAGGCAAGCTTTATTTCCAGCTCAAAGCGATAGAATACTCACGCAAAATGATAGGCTAGAGGGAAAAACTTGTTTGATTACCGGAGCCAATTCTGGTTTGGGCTTTGCCATTGCTAAGCAATTAGCCGATCGAGGGGCAAATCTTATTTTGGCCATCCGAAATGGCATCCCGGAAACAGCTCAAATATTGCAGCAGCAAACAGGAAACCAAAATATTGAAATAGAATTTGTAGAATTGGCCGATTTGGGTTCTATAGATGCCATGATACAGCGCTTGAAACAAAAAAACATCCACATTGATATACTGATTAGCAATGCAGGTATGGTTAGTGCAGGATCAAAAAAAGCAGCAAATGGATTAGACTTGATGTTTACAGTCAATTACTTAGCTCCGGTGCATCTTGTACAACAATTACTGCAGCATCAACTTATAAAGCCAGGGCACTCAACAACTCCGAGGTTGATTTTTGTCTCCTCTGAATCGCATCGGGTCGACCTACCTATTCGCCTAGACACGCTCGGCCAAGCAATCGATTATAGTGCGGCTAAAGTGATTAAATACTATGGTTATTACAAATTACTACTCAATCTTTTTATTGCAACACTTGATCGTAAAATTTCCCAATCCGGCAATGCTGCCGCTGTTTTTGCCATTTGCCCAGGAGCCGTACATAGTAATATTGCTCGTCAAGCACCTACATTACTCAAACCTTTTTTGTGGCTCACCTTTAAGTTATTTTTCCAAACTCCCCAAAAAGCTTCGAGGCCAGCAGTGTATTTGGCGTGTAGCCCTGAGGTAGAAGGCAAAAGCTTGATTTATTTACATATGATGCAAGATAAAAAGATGGCTGAAATTGCTTATGATGAAGCCACCGGAGAAGCTCTATGGACGGCTAGCCAACAGTTGATTGAACAGTTGAGGAGACACTAAACCGCCTTGGTCTTGTTGCCCTCTACTTCCATTTTTAAGGCCTTTGCAACCGCATCGAAACCTCTTTGTATTTTGGAACGAAAAAGCAATAAAACCAAGCTTTTCAAGGGCCCGTAAAAAGTGTCAGAAGTAAAGTATTCGGTACGGTTGTCCTCTAACTTCTTTAGCTTCTGAACACGCACTGTTTGAATATACCAACTATCCTCGATGCCCCAATTTATTTGTTCTCCCTCTTTCCAATATTGTAATGTTTCTTTTTGAACAAGTATCTTAGATGAGGTTGGGCGCATTTTTACATGTAAATAAACAGATGCTCCGATTACTTTGCTAAGTTCGACCTTAGGCGTAAAAGGATTCCATTGCTGATACTGTTCAAAATTGCTCAAAACCTGCCATACTTTTTCGATTGGCGCTTCAATGATGATTGCTGATTCAATGATGTTAGATGCCATAATTTTAAGTAATTGTATCGGCTAACCCGATTGTTTTTTGCTAGTTTATAGCTCAAATACCGTGCTAGCATAGGCCTAAAAAAAATATGTAGGCAACATCAAGGCTACCTACATATTTAATCATTAAGAGTAAAAGAAAGTTTATACCAAACCTTGGTCTAGCATAGCATCTGCCACCTTGACAAAGCCAGCAATGTTTGCCCCTTTGACATAATTACAGAAACCATCTTCTTTTCCATATTCAATGCATTTATCGTGTATCGATTGCATAATTTGTTTCAATCGTTGGTCTACTTCTTCTCTTGTCCAAGACAAACGAAGTGAGTTTTGAGACATTTCTAAACCTGAAGTAGCTACACCACCTGCATTCGAAGCTTTTCCTGGTGCATATAGTATTTGAGCATCCAAAAAGACAGATACTGCACCATGCGTAGAAGGCATATTGGCCCCTTCAGAAACACAAATGCAACCATTTTCGACCAACATTTTGGCCTCTGCTTCGTTGAGTTCGTTTTGGGTAGCACAGGGCAAGGCGATATCTACTTTTTCTCCCCAAGGACGTTGTCCTTCAAAGAATTTAGCAGAAGGATATTGTTGAACATATTCTTTTATTCTGCCTCTTTTAATATTTTTAAGCTCCATCACCCAGGCAAGTTTTGCTTTGTCAATACCATCGTAATCGACAATATATCCCTGTGAGTCACTCAATGTAATAACTTTTGCTCCTAATTCTGTTGCTTTTTCACAAGCATATTGTGCTACATTTCCTGAACCAGAGATTGATACTAATTTGCCTTCGAAAGAATAATCAAGTGTTTTCAACATTTCGTCTGCAAAATAGACCGTACCGTATCCGGTTGCTTCCGGACGGATTAAAGAACCTCCCCAGTTAATACCTTTACCTGTTAACACCCCTGTAAATTCATTTTTCAGACGCTTATATTGACCAAACATAAAGCCAATTTCGCGGCCGCCTACACCAATATCACCGGCAGGTACATCCGTGTTTGCTCCAATATGACGATGCAATTCAGTCATAAATGATTGGCAAAATTTCATCACTTCATTATCTGATTTTCCTTTGGGATTAAAATCAGAACCTCCTTTTCCACCGCCCATTGAAAGGGTTGTCAAAGAGTTTTTAAACACTTGCTCAAAACCTAGAAATTTGAGGATAGACAAGTTGACGGAAGGGTGAAAACGCAAACCGCCTTTGTAAGGGCCAATAGCAGAATTAAAACCAATACGATAACCTCTATTTACTTGATACTCCCCCTTATCATCTAACCAAGGCACCCGAAACATCAATACTCTTTCGGGTTCAACCATTCTCTCCAAAAGAAGTTGGTTTGAATATTTAGGATTTTCACGCATAAACGGGATAATTACCTCCGCTACTTCAACAACAGCCTGCATGAATTCTGCCTCGTGTCCATTTTTGAGTTTAACTTTTTCAATAAAGCCATCAATTTCATCTCTGTGGTTTATTTTTACATCAGAATGCTCCATAGTTTCTTTATTATATTGAAATAAAAAATTGAGTTTATGTATAAAAAAGTAAAGTTAACAACATTTTTTATTCTTCATAATAATGTTAAAGAAAGAAGTTTGACGAATAAAATTTTATGACATTAAAAATAAGGAAGCTGAACCGAATATAATTTGTAATCAATCCAATATGTAGAGCCCTTTCCCGTTCCATCCAAATAGCTTATTTTGACGAAATTGATAGCTTGGGACTTTAGAATCATCATAAGTACCCCGTTCTTCTCTTAGAATAATCCGACGTGCTTTTCCGCCACTTTCTGACGGATAAATAAAAAATCTATTGTGAAAAGAAGTCGCACTGTATCCGTTGGATAATAGATCGATATAATGAAGGCGAATTCCATCCCAAAAAAACGTAATGCTTGCTGAAACACCTCCACAATAACCATCACTAAAATTCAATTCTACCACATCTTGAATCGAAAATAAACCGCGGTTTCCATATGGTTTCAAAGATGCATTAGTATACAAAGACCCTATCGCCTCAATACTAATGCTGTCTAGAATTTTTTGCTGATTTAATACAACAACTTTTAGGTAGATCACCTGTTCTGAATAGCTTCCTCTGCTGACCATTTGAATGGATTCAATTCCGCAAATAAAGCGTATAGATGGATTTTCTACAGAAGCAACTGCCTGAAATGCTATCAGACCTCCCCAAATAAATCCCTGAATGGTTTTGTTATCTTTTTGAAAGGATACGCGGTACCAGTTGGTGCGCAAGCCATTTCGAGTCGTCAATTCGTCTAAACGTTCCTCAATCTTTACGGTTGCACCAGGGCTTAGTGACTCTAATTGAATCGCCCGAAAAGAAGGTGCTTGGTACAAATAGCTGCTATCCCGCAACACAAAATAATCTTTAGCTTCTTCCAAACTACGATATTTACTATTTAGGGTATAGTCGGCTTGAGCCAAAAGCTGTCCTTTCGAGCAACAAAACCAAAGCAGTAAAAAAATTATAAAAATTTTAAAGTTCATGATTGTTTGAGAACAAAAAAGATACCAATAAAAGGCTTCTACCCCTTTTACTTAGGGGCCCTTGTAAAGCTGAGACTATCGGCATGATGTACATCAATAGCTTTTGGATTTTTGATATATTGCTGCAAAGCAAAAACATTTGAATGAAACGCTAAATCATCCCACGGAATATCCTTGAGATCGAATAGGCGGGTTTCAAGTGTTTCAATTCCATTGGAAAAGACAGGTTCGTCCAATGTTGCCAAAAAAAGAAAATAAACTTGATTGACATGAAGTATATTGAATACAGTGTGCAATTTTTGGAGGGTAATTTGAGCATTTGCTTCTTCCCTAACTTCTCGTTCGGCGGCTTGTTTCAGGGTCTCATTATTTTCCATGTAACCGGCAGGTAAATTCCATTTACCAATACGAGGTTCGATAGCACGTCGACACAACAGCACTTTATTTTCCCACAAAACAATGGCACCACACACTATTTTTGGATTTTGATAATGTATCATTTGACAATTATCACATATTAAACGCTTAAAATTATCCCCTTCCGGGCATCTAAAAGACAAAGGACTGTGCCCACAGTTGCTGCAAAATTTCATAGTGTTGAATTGGCTTAGATGATGAATAGCCCAATATATACAATTATTGTGGCTAATAATAACGAGTGAAAGCTAAAGCGGCATTTATAATTGTCTTAATTAATTTTTAGATTAATCTAAAAATATTTTTATATCCATCTACTTTAGCTTACTTTTGTATTAATCAATCCTAAAACTATTTTGAACTACAAAAACATATCGAGTCTCATAGCATTGTTTCTCGTCTTTTATACAAATAACCTTGTATTTGCTCAGGCAACGATCAGTGGTCGACTCATAAATTCAGACCAAGAGGCCTTAGTAGGCGCAACGCTATCACTAGAACAAAATGACAGCATAATTGCTGTTTTGTCTACTGATTTGGATGGCTATTTTTGTTTCAAAAATCTATTAGAAGCTTCCTATCGCCTTAAAGGTAGCTACTTAGGAATGCAACCTATTGAACAGCTTATCCTGGCCAAAAACAAGGCAATTGATTTGGGAAGAATCGAACTTCATACCGCAGCTACGCTTGCCCAAATAATTGTTCAGGATGCTGCAGCACCTAGTTTTAATTTAGTAAAAACAGCACCTACTGTAGCATTAAAGCAAATTGTGTCCCCCAAAGATTTACAAAACATATTTGCCCCTAACAACCTTATTGAATCTATTTCTTTGGTCAATGGCTTACAAGAAAATGTAGCATGTGGCGTATGCTTTACTAATAACATAAGTATCAATGGCTTACCCGGACAATATGCCGCAGTAATGATAGATGGCAGTCCTATGTATGGCAACTTAGCCTCAGTCTATGCCCTAAATGGGCTTCCTAATACAATGATTGAACGCATTGAAGTGACCAAAGGGCCAAGTTCTACTATTTTTGGTTCGGAAGCTGTAGCCGGAGTCATTAATATCATCACCAAAAACCCCAAAAAAGAACCTTTACTGTCTATCGACCTTCAGACTAATTCTTTGCTTGAGGCCTTTACCAATATTTCCTGGAGTCAGCAATGGGGCCCCTTAAATACTATATTGGGTATTCATCATGGGCATTCTGGCACCTTTATAGATAACAACGCCGACGGCTTTGGAGACCTCATACATATGGATCGATTTTCAGCCTTTGCTAAAATAAGCCTGGATCGCAAACAAAACCGACGATTTACTATTTTTGCACGATATTTTTATGAAGACAGAAGAAATGGCGTAGAGACTTATTTAAAAAATCGAAATTATTTAAACGTAAGAGGCAACGATTTTATTTACGGTGAAAGTATCTTTACACAACGATGGGAGGTATTAGGCACCTACGACTTACCGACTCAAGAATATTTCAAAATCGACTATTCCCTTTCTGGGCATTACCAAGACAGTTATTATGGGGCTGACTATTATAAAGCTCAACAGTATATTGCCTACAGCAATTTGAACTGGAATAAATACATTAAAGGACATGGTCTATCAGCGGGTCTAACCTTTCGGTATCAGTTTTACGACGACAATACAATCGCAACGCAAGACAGCTTGGGCAATGATCAGCTAAAGCATCAGTTCATACCGGGCCTGTTTATTCAAGACGCCTGGGATATTTCCAAAAAAACGGCCATTTTGTACGGTTGTCGAATCGATTACTACAAAGACCACCAAGTTATACCTGCCCCACGATTCAATATTAAATACAAACCCGACGCTTGGACTACGTTTCGATTTAACTTTGGCACTGGTTTTAGAGTCGTTAACTTATTTAGCGAAGATCATGCTTTTATTACTGGCAATAGAGTATTAGAAATTGAAGCAGCACTTCAACCGGAACAATCCTACAACTTGGCGCTTAGTTTTAACCATGTATTTAGTATAGGACCTAGCAAAGGCAGTATCAACCTCGAGGGGTTTTATACCTACTTTACCAATGCCATTTTTCCAGATTACAGTCAGGCCAATCGCATCATTTACAAAAACCTAAATGGCTTTGCGCAAACAAGGGGTTTCAGCTTGAATTATGACCAACAATTCCAATTTCCGTTAAGTATCAACCTAAGCTATAACATGCAATGGGCGAATCAAAGCATTCGAGCAGATGATGGCAGCTTGCAGCATCAAAAACTGGAATACGCCCCCCTTTATACTGCTAGTCTTGTGCTCAACTATACGATCAAAAAATGGGATTTGAATATTGCCTATACAGGTCGCCTTACAGGTCCTATGCAACTACCGGAGGTATTCGACTTGCTAGACAATGGGCAACTAAGCCCAAATCCAAGACCGACAACATCGGCCCCTTATACACTGCATACTTTACAAATCAGTAAAGAGTTTTGCACCTTGAACTTAAGTATTTATGCTGGTGTTGAAAATCTATTAAATTTTCGACAAAGCCTTAGTCCAATGGCAGGCTATAATTCTTCCACTAGTCCAGCAGGCTTTGGTGACTTCTTTGATACAGCCTATGCCTATGGACCTTTAGAGGGTAGATCTTTTTATGTTGGTATTCGATGGAATTGGAGTCCTAAAAACAAAGCGCATCGTGCTAATTAATCAAAGATTGATGATCTTAAAGCATGCTTCTTTACTAATTTTGAAATTTTAAGAGGCGGCATAACCTAGATTGTCAATATTTAATTAAATTGGGAACATGGACAAAATAAAAAAATTCGGAACCTTTGGTGGTGTTTTTACGCCTACCCTACTGACAATTTTAGGTGTTATTATGTATCTCCGCCTTGGCTGGGTTGTTGGTAACGCAGGATTGCTAGGTGCCTGGTTGATTATTATTTTTTCTTTCCTTATTACTGCCTGTACAGCCTTAAGTATGTCCTCTATCACCACCAATATACGAATTGGTGCTGGCGGAGCCTACGCTATTGTATCACAATCCTTAGGGCTTGAAATAGGCGGCAGCTTGGGAATCCCTCGTTATTTATCGCAGGGCCTAGCCGTTACAATGTATATTTTTGGTTTTAGAGAAGGTTGGCTTATCATATTTCCCGATCATCCTGCTTTTTTGATTGATGTAGTGGTGTACCTATTGCTTTTTGGAATAGCCTACAAAAGCGCCAATTTGGCCATACAAACTCAATACATCATTATGGCAATTATCCTGGCCTCTTTTATCTCTATTGGTATAGCTGCTTATTTAGGGTCTATGCAATATCCTACGATAGAGGTCGCCAAGTGGGGTTCTTTTCAGGGGTCCCTCGAAAATGATTTTAAGGGTTCTGACTTTTGGCTAGTTTTTGCTGTTTTTTTTCCAGCTTCGACAGGTATTATGGCTGGAGCAAATATGTCGGGCGAACTAGAGAACCCCCGAAAAAGTATTTTGGTGGGTACGATGTGGGCTATAGTTGTCAGTTTCGTCATTTATATGTTATTGGCTTTGTGGGTGGCACGTTCTTGTAGCGAATACGAGTTGCTGCACGATTATAATATCATGATGGAATTGTCTTATTGGAGCCCAGCGGTAATCGCAGGTGTACTTGGGGCTACCTTTTCGTCGGCTTTAGCATCTATTTTGGGATCTTCCAGAATTTTACAAGCGATGGGTGCACACGATGTATTACCAAAGGGCAAATGGCTTGCTAAGCGCAATAAAGGGGGCGAACCGATGAATGCAATGATCGTAACAGGGGCTATGGTTTTTGTTACCATGCTATTGAGAGACTTGAATGCAATTGCTCCATTGGTAACCATGTTTTTTCTGATTACCTATGCCATGCTCAATTTGGTTTTAATTATTGAGCATAATCTAAAATTGATGAGCTTCAGACCTACCTTTGCCGTACACCAATCGATCCCATGGATTGGTTTAGTTACCTCTATTGCCGCCATGTTTATCATCAATTCCATTCTCAGTCTTGTATCCTTTATGGTGGTCATTGGTGTGTATTTTATTTTAACCAAACGCCAACTCAATACACCTTTTGAAGACGTACGAAGTGGTCTGTTTGTTGCCTTTGCAGAATGGGCTGCCAAACACGCCTCCACTATGTCATCAAAACAAGAACGGGCCTGGAAACCAAGTTTGCTAGTCCCTATCCGAGATTCGGAAACCATTCGTGGAGATTTTTCTTTTTTACAAAACATCAGCGCTCCGAATGGTTCTGTCAAAATTTTGGGTATTGATAGCACTGACAATCGAAATAAATTTAAAAATGAACTGGCAGAACTAACTCAATCCTTTCAAAAGAGGGGTGTTTTTGCCTCTTGGGCAATGCTACGAACCGATGCATTTGCCAACGGTGCTAATTATGGGATTCAAGCCTTAGGTTCTGCTTTTTTCAAACCTAATATTTTATTTCTAAATTTATATCGCTGCAAAGAAACCCGCGAAGATATCGTCAAAATAATACAGGAGGCCATATACTCTGAGGTAGGGGTTTTGCTTTTTGCACCACATATTCATGCCGGATTTGGTCAACGCCAATACATCAATGTATGGATTAGAGACCGAAGTCCATCGTGGAAAGTTTCTTGGGATATTGGCAACCTAGACTTGTCTATTTTGATAGCTTACAAACTTAAATTGAATTGGAATGCAAAAATCAGATTGATTACGGTTATTACTAAAGAAGAAGAATACGACAATGCCAAACAGTTTATGGCAGATTTAGTTGATTTAGCAAGGTTGCCTAATACGGAGATTATTGTAAAGAAAGATAACTTTATGAATTATTTAGACAAAGCCCCCTTGGCTGATATCAATATCTTTGGAATGCTAGAAACCGCCAACTTTGACCATATAGACAAAACCGTTGAGACAACTAGCAGTTCTTGTCTATTTGTTAGAGATTCAGGATTAGAGAATATAATGGCTTAATTAAATGCTTGAAATGAGCACGAAATACGCATACATTTTAAATCTTTCAGCTATCTTTATTCTATAATTTTGCATTCAATTGATGTATATATCCCAATTCAAAATGAAAATAATCAGCAGCGTTTTATTGTTATTAGTTGTTTCATACAGTAGCTTTGCTCAATTCGACGCCAAGACGGTTGGTGCACTTAGCCCCAAAGAAGCTTATCGTAATATCAAAGTTATTCCCTTGCACAGCGACACTAATAGTTCTGTCTATCTGATTTTTATAAAGCAGGCCGTCAAAAAACACCTACATGCATACCACACCGAAGTAGTCACCGTTTTGGAAGGTTCCGCTAGGATGTACCTTGGAGGAGAAACCTTAAAAATTGCGAAAGGCGATCATATTATAATCCCCCCAAATACAGCACATGCGGTTATAACTACCAGCAAAAAACCCCTGAAAGTTTTATCGGTTCAATCGCCTCAATTTCTGGGAAAGGACCGTGTTTTTATCGAAGATAAATAATAAATTATGCCTATCAAGCAAGCAATCATTTTGGCCGGTGGCTTTGGTACAAGACTACAATCGGTTGTAAAGGATATCCCAAAACCAATGGCGCCTATCGGGCGCCGGCCATTTCTCGAATTCGTACTAGACCATTGCCTTGAATTTGGGATTAAACACATTATACTGGCTGTTGGATACAAACACGAGATTATTCAAAAACATTTTGGTCAATCGTATCGTGGTATGCAAATTGATTACTCGATTGAAGTCGAAGCATTGGGTACAGGTGGCGGCATTTTGCAAGCAGCACAACAATTTTCTGAAGATAATTTTTTAGTCCTCAATGGCGACACTCTATTTCGGGTAGACCTATCAAAATTAGTGCAATTCTATGAAGACAGGAAAGCTGATTTGGTTTTGGCACTTTGCCCGATGCAGCATTTTGATCGTTATGGTACTGTAACAATGGATTCGAACAGCCGAATTATTGCTTTTCAAGAAAAGACCTTTCAAGAATCGGGCAATATTAATGCAGGAGTCTATGTAATGCGCAAAAAAGCACTTATTGATTCGGGCTTAAAGGGTCGTTTTTCATTTGAAAAAGAGTTTATGGAAGCACAGGTGCAAACCCTGCCGTTTTATGGCCGTGTTAGCGCTGATTATTTTATTGATATTGGCATCCCTACTGATTATCAAAAAGCAGCGGAAGATTTATTATAATTTGATGATTTTTGAACTGTAGGTTTCCGTTTCGGTCTCAATTCTCAGGTAGTACATACCCGTTGGTAAATCCTGCATTGGATAGCTAAAGTGCTGAACACCTTGAACAAGTTGTTGAGGCTGCATTTTTTTGAGCATCATACCCTTATTATCAAACAAATTACAATGAATGGTTGATGAATGATTCGCTAATACCTTGATGTGTATAATATCATCGATCGGATTGGGATAGATTTGATAACTATTAGGACTAGCTGTAATAGCGGTTGAGGATAAAACTGTATTGTCATACACCGAAATATCTAAGGTAGCAAGCTGCGCCCCGCCTAACCAACTACTTTCGTTACTAATATATATATTTTGTGCATCCACAAAACCAACGGCTTCTTTTTGACTAAAGTTATTGAGTGCAATAAACTGACTTTGAGCGCTAAAAAAATCGTCTCCTACAAAATCACTAAAAAGCCATAGGCCAAGGGCGTTAAGCAATACTAGATGCCTGCCATCAGGCGAAACAGCAGCCGAGGTCACTTCGAACACATAGCTTAATTGTTGCGTCTGAAAACTATCAATCAATTGTGCAGCATACTGCCCTGCTTGACTTGGTATTCGGTATACCCAAGTATATCCAAGATGAGGCGTTGTTCGGTCTTTCGTAAAAATATAGAGTTGGTTTTGAAAAAAAATTAAAGATTCAGCATCGTATTTTTTTTCGGCATCTTGGGCAGGATAATTTTGTTGTTGAGGATAAGAAAATGAAATAATTTCTGCTTGTACCGTGTTGGATAAAATAGAGTCAGGTGAAGGGATTTTATAAATTTTTAAGTTTTGACGATTGTTATTATTGTTTCCAAAGTCGCCTACATAAACATTACCTGAAGCATCTTTTGTCATATCCTCCCAATCAACATTTGTAGCATTTGTAATCATTATGGTACGTAATACGGTACCTGTTGTATCCATTTGATACAATTCAGCTGCATTTCCTCCATCATTGTGCATCCAAACAGTATGATTTGCTCCTGCTAACAAACCAGAATTTTCGGATAAATATGCTGGAAGCGAGCATAGCGTACGGCTTTGGGCAAAAACTTGGCATACAAATAGTACTGATATGCTTAATATATAAATGATTTCTTTCATAAGAACCAATAATTAATAAGAAGTTTTTAAAGACTAGAATCAAGCTTCGAAGACAATATAAGTCCTTGTGAATGAACAGACATTGACAATCGTCAATTAGTTCAAAATCAAATTAAACCACTGTAAAACGATGTTTATTTTTCATAAAAAAAAACTCCTAGCTATAAATCTATGCTATGAACGCTCCTTTTTCTTGCAAATTTACAAATATACGTTTATTACAAGTACATAATTTTTCTATCGATTCTTCGTTAAAAAATAGTCAAATTAGTACCTTGTACATTCAGCTAATGAGCCGCTCATTTTAGCGCTACACACAAATTAACATAAATCAGTAATTATGCACTTTTACGTTTCTATAGTATCACTTTTATTTATGCTTTCATCCTCTAACATTAGCTTGGCTTCGCCACCTGAGAAAGGTTTAGCCTCATATTACAGCGATAGCTATCATGGTCGCAAAACAGCTACGGGTGAACGATATGACAAAAACAAACGTACGGCCGCACACAAAACACTACCCTTTGGTACTAAAGTAAGGGTATACAACCCCGCCAACAAAAAATCGGTAGTCGTCGTAATCAACGACCGCGGCCCTTATATCAAGGGACGTATAATTGAACTTTCTCGCAAAGCGGCGCAAGATATTAACATCATCAAAGCTGGAGTGGCTAAAGTAGAAGTTACTGTATTATCATCAAGCAACAACAACAAAACACCTTCATCTGTCAGCAAACCCAAAAAACCTGTTGACAAACCGAGCTCGAATCAGACTGAAAATATGATTGAAGAAGCTCAAAAAATGGAAGCTGGAGGTTTGTACAAAATGCAAGTTTTAAAAATGACACCACAAGGCTTTGGTGTACAGGTGGCTGGATACAGCGATTATCAATCGGTCGTTCAACAATTAGCCGTCATTCAGAACAATTGGTTTAAGGGGGCGAATGTCTACGTTGACCAAAAAGACAACAAACCGTATTACAAAATAATATTAGGACCCTTAAATACCCGCGAAGAAGCTCAAAGTTATTGTGCTAACATTAAAGAAAAGTATGCTATAAATGACGCATTCGTAGTCGACTTAAAAGCCTTAGCCAAAGGCCCCAAATAATCGTAGATAATCTTCTAAAAATATGCTCCAAAAACTAATTTTAGCCGCGTTCTTGTTGCTCGTTTTTTTGCTGCCTTTTAGCTGCTACAAAGCTGAAAATATCCTAAAAATCAGCAAGCACAAATGGATTGTTGCCGCTAATTCACCCAACGGTATTTTGGGTAGTAGTTATCATTTTTTAGACAATCGTTTGTTTTTTTATGAAAGGCCTGGCCAAACAAAAGAGGAAGGAAAATGGAATTTTTCTAGTCGGGACTGTAAAGAAGTAAGTATTCAAAGTAATTACCTAAGTTTTGACTATTTTACTATTGATGTACTTAATGATTCTGAACTAAAAATTAATGTACTAAACAGTTTCAGTTCGCCGTCCGTTCAACAAATCTATCTATTACCTGCCAATTAAATTAGGGCGTAGACAACTGAACACGTAGCGTAATATAAAAAGAGATACCGTCGGCCGGAAGAATGCCCGGACCAGGATAAGAAGTTGCCCTTCTTGTAAAATAAACTTCATCAGACAAATTATTAATGCCTGCCTGAAAAGTAAACCATTTTAACTGGTAGCTTGCCGAGACATCCATTACGCCATAAGAAGGAATCACGCCTACTACTGCATTAGGTACAGTTTCGGCGTTGGTGGCATCTGAATAATGTTTGGAAGTATAAGAATACTGATAAGAAAACTTAAAAGACTTATAACCAAACCCTATACCTGTTCTTAAAATAAAGGGCGCAACAAATTCGAGTTGCTTACCTTGTGCATAGCTGTTTTGAGTTTTGGTATAACGACCATCAAGCAATGAAAAATTAGAAAACAAACTAAAGCTAAAATCGGATTTAGGCCCAGCTATCATTTTCCATAAGTCAGCTTCGGCATAAACCTCTATCCCAAATACGCGTGCATTCCCTACATTGGTTCTTAGTGTGTAGGGTTCGATTATCAAGGGGTTGTCAATATTAGGTCGTTCACTCTGTATATTCCCAATCCTACGATTGTAGCCCAAATAAAAAAGCGTCGCATTAAAGTTAAATAAGCCTTTGTAACTTCCCCTAAAACCAATATCAGCATTAAAACCATATTCGTCTTTGAGTTCGGGGTCGACAACTTGGTTGGGATTGGAAATTCGCATGTCATTGAAATTGATACCTCGATAGTTTTGAGAACAATTCCAATAGAGCTCCATGTTTTTGTTCAATTTATAACTAATACCGAGCCCTGCCAAAAATAACGGGCGTCCAAGGCTACGTTGTTCTGAAACTGCCTCATTTCTGATGGTGTCAATACCTGTAGCCGTTGATACGGTAACTAAATCTTGATAATACCCCGATGCTTCGGTGTGAATATATTCGAAACGGATACCTGGAGTGATGCTAAATTTGTCGGAAATAGAAAAGAAATTTTCGGCAAAAAAAGCAAAATTAAAACTTGGAAATACAAAATCAGACTGTAAAATACCTTGAGCGGGTTCAACAAACTCAAAGTCGCTCAAATATCCCGTTGTATCACTGTTTGAATAGCCTTGCTGTTGATTGGTATGCCCTCTGTAGAATCGAACGCCAGTAACTAAAGCGGAGGTACGATCTTTTATGGTGTATCGATGTATCAGCCTGGTTTCATTTCCAAAATTAAGGTAATTGCCTTTGATTAGATCTCTTGCATTGCCGTAATCGGGTCGGTTGATACTCTGTAAATTACCCAAGGATTGACGGGATGCATATAGGGCGAAATTCCTGCAGTTAATTTTAGTGCGAGAAGATATATCAATGTCGATTGTTAATGCGGATATATTCCAATCAACTCTAAACCAATTTCTTGCGCGTTTAGATTGGCGAGGATTTATTGAATACTCTAGATCGGTTAGCCCGCCGGGTTGATGTGCCAAATACTGCATGATAGTTTGTTCTGCCCGAACAGAGACTTTTTCGGAAGGGCGGTACTCCAATTGAAGGTATCCGTTATGCACATCAAAATTAGCGTTCGGTCGCCATCCGTCACCCCGTTTGAATTGATAAAAAGCAAAATAATTTAATTTACCTTTAGCAACCGTTCCGCCGATACTGTTGAAGGTGTTGAAAAAATTAAAGCCCCCGTAGGTGTTTTCACTAACAAACTCAAACTTTTTGTCTCGAGGCCCTTGCTTCATTACAAAATTAACCACGCCCCCAAACTGTGTACCGAATTGCAAGGAAGCAGCCCCTCTCAACACTTCGATTCGTTGCAAGGACTGCGCGGGAGGGGTATAATAAGTTTCAGGATATCCTAACGCATCTGCACTTATATCGTATCCATTTTGACGGGTATTGAAATTAGAGGTCCTGTTAGGATTCAATCCACGTCCTCCAATATTTAACTGAATTCCAGAATTATCATTTTCCCAAATATTAAGTCCTGGCACCGTTTTAAATAATTCTCTAGCGTTGTTATTAGATAGGTTGGATAACGATTTTTTCAAATCAATTATATGAATGGTTTTAGCACTCAATAAAGTGACCCCACTGACGGCAGGATTGAGGTAATAATCCTCACTGTTAACCACAACTTTTTGTTCGAAGAAAATATTGAGTGAATCTAAAGAAACTTTCAATTCGACATCATTATTATCTATTTCGATTGTCAACTGCTGAGACTTAAAACCAACGGCATCGACAAGAACTTCATAACGGCCATTTTTTAGATTCGAGAACTTAAATTCGCCCTTTTTTAGGGTAGTAGTTGATACATTATTGGGTTGCAAAAAAACGAAGACCCCGGGCAATAATTGCATATCTGAGTTAGAAACCGAGCCTTTGATCGCAAACTGACCAAATGCACAATACCCTAAAAAACAGGACATTACCACCCAAATATATCTAAAAAAAGAAGAACCCAAAAGCTTAATTTTTATTTTGTCTAAATAAGAATATCACAAATGTACTAATAAAATTTATAGCTGCTTACCTATTTCAAAACAATTTATAAAATAGTGACAATTTCATGGGTTACATGTTAAAATCATTAGCAAAAGAGATTTAATAAAAACAATTTAATCCTCTGATTTGTAACACCTTGAACACAAAACAAAAGCGCATAAAACGAGGCTTGTAAAATAAGAAATTTCAATAAATTTGTAATGTAGAAAAAAGTTATTACCTTTAGATGCGCTAATTAAACTACTATTCCCCACCCTTGAATACGTTTAATAACTTCATTCTTTAATAACCCACAGAAAAGTATAAAAAACCAAGTTGTTAAATAATAAAACATTGTGCTTTTTCGTTTATAAAATGTATAGACAAAAGCTCCATTAAAATAAAGCTATTTACTTAACATTATACAGTAGTTAAAAATGCAAAGGACATTACTAACATGGTGCTTAGCCCTACTTAGCACGACGATAGGATTCTCACAGAATGGATACAGGCCTGCATACCCACTTGAAATTGGTATTCAAGTTGGTACCTCTCAATTTTTAGGTGACCTAGGTGGGCAACCTGGTATTGGAAAAGGGTTTATCATTGATACAGATATTTCATCAGTAAGACCTACTTTTGGGATTTT
>CAJQQM010000167.1 GCA_905480485.1 uncultured Aureispira sp. | reverse complement strand
AACAGCACCTTATCAGGTAAGAATCTATGAAGTTCAATTGCAAGGCACTGCCTTAGACTTGACAACTGACTTAATTCAGGTAGGTGGTCAGTTTGATACGATGACGGTAACACCTGGTTCTTACGTTTTTGCTGAGCTTACGACGATTCTTGATTTTTCCTTACAATATCCTAACAACTTCAGATTCAAAGATAATACGCTTTATTATGTATCTGTTGCTCAGTTAAACCCTATTGCTCCTTATCTTAACGACGGAACTATTAGAAATGGATTGTATTTAGGTTACCAAACTGAAAATCACGATTTACACGTTACGAGTACTACGACCAACTCTTATCCTTTTTACAGTCCTTTGATTGTATCTGAAGCTGGCGTTGTAAGTACGTATAGTTATGGTTTTTCTAGTGGTCAAGAACCATCTATTGGTATGCACCTTTCGACTACTATAACCGATATGAACCAAGTAACAGCCAAAGAATTAGAGGGTGTAACAGTTGCCCCTAATCCTACTTCTGATTACTTGAACGTAAATCTAGCCCTTGAAAATGCTACTGATGTACAATATGTGCTTACTGATTTATCTGGTAAAATTATCCATATTGAAAAAAGCTTTAACGTAACTGACGAAGTTAAAACTTTTGATGTATCGAAATATCCTGCAGGTGTATTTTTGTTGAATGTTATCACCAATGACGCTTCAACAACAAAAAGAATTGTAAAAAAATAAGGCGTCATCTGCTGCTATCAAAGTGGTAAACCCAGTTGGGTTTACCACTTTTTTTTGCTTAAATAGAGGCCTTATCCCCGATATTATTAGTCCTATTATGAATAATTGACTCAATTAGACGTTCGTTGAACAAACGATTTTTATCGGTTTAATGTTTTCTCTAGAACTGACTGATGAAGCTTTCTCAAAATAACTATCCTGGCATAGATATAGCATAATTATAACTATAATACCATCATAAGCTGAGCTATTTTTTTTAGCTTTGTTCCTGACTAACTAAGTTTACTTTGTACTTTATTAAAATAAAATTAGCTACTACTCAAAATGGACAATCGATACAAAAATTTTGAACTCAGCATTGACAATAATATTGCGATAGTTAGTATAAACCGTCCAGAAAAAGCCAATGCTCTTCATCAAGAAGCATGGGAAGAATTAAGCGCTGTTTTCGAATTCTTAGATGCAACAGAAGCCGTCCGTGTAATTATCCTCAAGGGTAATGGTAAGCATTTTTGTGCTGGAATTGATTTAAAACTATTGATGTCCTTACATCAAATGGTGGATCATAGTTGCGAGGGTAGAAAACGCGAAAAAATCCGGCAATTTATCATAAAACTTCAAGCTGCTATCAATTCTATAGAGCAATGTAGAAAACCAGTCATTGCAGCGATTCATAGTGGCTGTATTGGTGGTGCCGTTGACTTGATTGCTGCTTGTGACCTACGGTACGCCTCCGAAGATGCTTATTTTTGTATTAAAGAAATTGAAATGGGTATGGTTGCTGATTTGGGAACCTTACAACGTTTGCCCAAAATAATTCCGTATGCTACTGTCTGTGAATTGGCATATACCGGTCGAAAGCTTGGTGCAAAGGAGGCTGCTAGCATACATTTAATCAACCAATATTTTGAAAATCAGGCAACATTGATGCAAAAAGTTCAGGGTATTGCCCAACAAATTGCAAAGCATGCTCCTTTATCCATTCGCGGCACCAAAAAAATGTTGCAATACAGTAGAGATCATAGTGTTTCGGATGCATTAGACTATATGGCTACCTGGAATGCTGCAATGTTACTTTCAGATGATTTAAAAAAAGCCTTTGAGGCCAAAATAAGTCAGAAAAAAGCAAATTTTTTAGATTGATGTATAGACGCCTAAACTAAGAACACTATCTGTTGTTATAAAGAATTACCTATTTAATTAAAGACATGGATCTACTAAATATAACCAATTGGGGACTCAACATAAGCAAAAAAGACGGCAGTCCACTTTTAATATCAGGACCTTGTAGTGCTGAAACTAAAGAACAGGTAGCTGATACTTGTCAGCAGATTGCTGCACTTGGCATCGATATTTTACGGGCTGGAATATGGAAACCAAGAACTCGTCCAGGGTCTTTTGAAGGACTTGGCTCGATAGCTTTACCCTGGCTTATCGAAGCGGGCAAAACAAATAAACTTCCTGTTTGTTGCGAGGTAGCCAATGCATTTCATGTACAAGAAGCCTTAAAGCATGGTGTTGATATCTTGTGGATTGGAGCCCGTACTACGGTCAATCCTTTTGCAGTTCAAGAGATTGCAGATGCATTACAACACAAAGATATACCTGTTTTTGTCAAGAATCCTGTCAACCCAGATTTAGAACTGTGGATAGGAGCTATAGAACGGCTCAATAAAGTTGGGATTCGGAAAATTGCAGCCATTCATCGTGGTTTTTCCGTCTATAACTCTCCAAAATATAGAAACCAACCTCAATGGGAGATTCCCATAGAATTGCATCGACGCTATCCAAATTTAGAAATAATATGTGACCCAAGTCATATTGCTGGCAAAAGAGCTTTGCTTTATGAAATTGCACAAAAGGCCTTGGATTTAAATTTTGATGGACTGATGATAGAAGCGCATATTCACCCCGACCAAGCTTGGAGTGATGCACTTCAGCAGCTTAATCCAGAGGGTTTAGATAAACTACTAAAACAACTAACTAGCAGGCAGACCGAAAGCGACAATCCTGATTATCTGCGTAAGATTCATGCTTTCAGAGAATTGATTGATCAACTTGATTCGGAGACGCTAGACCTAATTGATGAACGCATGAAAATTGTTAGAAAAATTGGCCATTATAAAAAAGCGAGTAATATAGCAGTTTTACAAATTGAACGATGGAAGTATGTTCGAGAAATGTGCATCAAAAAAGCAGAGAAATTAGGTATTTCAAGCAAATTTGTAGAAGAATTTATCAGCACCATTCACAACGAGTCTATTGATCAACAAACGACGATTATGCGTAATTAGTAGAACTCAAACATCTTGTTTTAGACCGCATCCTAAATAATATAGCTAAAAACAACTTTATCTATAGCCCTCTCCTCCTACCCTTATTGCTCTATTTGGCCATCCTTTAAGCTTACATAATAAAGCTCTAAAATCTTACAAATTTAGTTTTCATACCAATGAATGGTTCATCCTATAGTTTAGCCAAAATTTAAGTCTATAAAAAGATTTCGAAGATAAATCAATAGCAATTAAGTAAGGGAGCTTCAATAGCCGTTCGGTAATTTTCTACGCATCATTTTGAACAATTAAAAGCCTAATCATACGATTGCCTTCAATTTTTAAGGAGATTATTACAACAAAAAATCCAGGAGAAAAGTCAATGCTTTTTCCTGGATTTTTGAATAAATCTTTGGCTAGATGCCTGAATTTATTGATGCTTGTTATTGCTTAACAAAACGCTTGGTTGTTGTACCTTTTGCAGTTTTGGCAGTTACCATGTAAACACCTGCTGCTAGTTTGGAAACATCCAATGTTTGTTGATCATTGGTAACATTATCAGCATTTGTGATGTTTAAAACGTGACCTGCAACATCTGTAAGGATGTACATTACATTTGTAGCTTCTTCAAAGCTTACATTCATGTTTAGTAAATCTGTTGCCGGATTTGGGAATAAACTAAGGTTGACTCCTTCCGTTTCATAAACTGTCTCTACATCTAATACTGGAGAGGCAAAAGAAAGGTGCAAGCCGATAGAGGGGATAATATCCGCTCCAAAACCTACCCAGTTCCAGTCGCCAGCACCCGTACCGTCTACCACTTTTACTGGAGAAGGATGCGGAATATAATCAGTAACATCCGTCAAGGCAGCATTGATAGCGTAATTGATTTCGTCTGCACCGAACCAAATACCCGTGTTAGAGTTGAATGTTGCAGCACCACCGAAGGCAGAAGGATTTTCAAAGATAGAAACCATGTAAAATCCACCATCTACAAAGGGAGCCATTGTACCACCTTGTGCGGGATCAACGATATTAGTAGCTGTAGCTACACCATACGTACCATTAGGTACAACTTGTGAAATTTGGATTGCGCCAAGACCTACTTGTGTTAACTCTCCACCGGAGGCGTCAAGAATGCCATCGGCAGTACCTCCATTGGCGCCATCTTCAAACTGATAAACATTGATGACCAAGGTTTGACTAGCAGAACCAGAATAGCCGTTTGAAACATAATAACGAATATCTACAGAATCTAACTTAACAGAATCAGATGCACCATTCGGGAAGTAGTATAATGACCCGTACTCAAAAGCAGAAAAATCTGTTCCACCAGGGAAAATTGGTCTAGAAGCAAATACTTTACCATCTTGGCTTAATCTACATTTAGAGGTATAATTATTGTCTGTTATGGTAAATACTGATTTAATGGTATCATTTTCAGCATTTGCGTCGTTGCCGGCAAACTGCACCCAATAAGAAACATTGTAATCACCAACACCATTAAGATCTACAAAATTAAGATCTCTTAGCGTTTCGACTGGCAAAGCGTAATCAGCTGCACCGGCAGGTAATGTATCAATAATATCAATCGTATCGATGTATACAGCTGTTGTGGTAAGACCCGTTAAAGGATCAGCAAAATCAACTTGTAAAAAAGCTTGTGGAGATTGAGCAGGAAGAATATCTTGGTATCCATTGTTCACCACCTTAATTCCCCAAAACCATTCTTTAAGGTCAGTCACTTCAAAGTTGTCTTTAGAGATGTAGCGGTAATTACCCATTCTTACATCCTCATAGGCAGAAGCTAAGTTATTGCCACTAGGATCTGGAAGACCAATCGCAATATCATATTCTTGAGCAACACTGATTGACAAATCATCAACAGCAGCATAATAATAATTACCGTCAAATCTATAGCGTATGCGACATTGAGTTAAATTAGTAGCACCTTGTGTAAGTGTGTAAAAAGGAGCAACAACATATCCTTCAGCTGTTGTGTTCGTCGGAGAGGGTAACAAGGTGTTAACGTCTACATCGGTCCATGTCAAGCCATCATCAATTGACATTGACACCCAAAAGTTGTTGACTTGAAAAGCTCTCCACTTGCAATGAAAACCTAAAACTAGAGCTGAATCAGCATATCCAGTAAGATCGATTGTAGGAGAAACCAAATCACCTACTTGATCAGCGGGAGCAGTACCTGTGCCGAATGCACCTGCAGTACCTCCATTATCCATAAAATCCGAATCAAATATAGCAGCACCGTTGGCTTGTGAAGGAGACGCTATAGCTGTCATATTGGTTGCATATCCACCTTGAGATAAACCGGTAGTTGTCCGTACCCAAAAAGCAGCACCAGGTGTAAGGACAGTACCTGCACCATCATCATTACTGATTGTTTGGGCTGTCCAACTAGTGGCATTAAAGGTTGCTGTTGTAGCTGTAAGTAAGGGGTTTTGAAACTCGGCCTCAGCTACACCATTCGTGGAACCAACTCCCCAAATTACGGTTTGAGCATTGAGCCCTAAATTGAAGGAAATGCAGACTAACATTACCGCTGTCAATTTATTAAAAATAGAACTGTACATGATTGTAAAATTTTAATGGTTTGCAATTTTTGTAAACTCAGAATTATCTGGTGATGCAAAAATACAATTTAAAGCTTATAATTCATCAAAATATACCTATAATTTAAAAATTGCAATAATGTAATACTTTAAAATTACATTTCTCTGTCAAATTCAGCCATTAAACGAACTTTATCTAAGGGTACCACTCCTACTTGTTCACATACCTGCCCCCCTGCTATGTTGGCCATTCGAAGACAATCCTCTATTGATAAGCCCATACTAATACCTACCGCTAAAACACTAATTACGGTATCTCCAGCCCCGCAAACGTCTGCAATTTTTCGAACGGCTCCTTTTTGCCAGTTGGATGCCCCCTCAGCATTGGCCCAATACATACCTTGGGATCCTAAAGTAATCACTATATTCTGACAGGATAGATGATTAAATAATGAATTAGTGGCCTGTTGAAGCAAGTTCAATAGATTCGTATTTGTCCTTAACTCATTGGCCAAAGCAGCTTGAATTTCTCTCAAATTAGGCTTAAAAAAATCTACCTGTTGGTAGCTGAAAAAATTGATGCTTTTGGGGTCTGCGAAAGTAGATATATTGTATTTTTTAGCAAGTGTAATTGTTTTTTGTATGAGTGATGCGCTCAACATACCTTTGTTGTAATCCTGGAAAATAAGCGCATCTATTGATTTGGATTCAAAAAGTGTTTGGAGTATATCTACAAATTGTTGTTCTAGTGAAGGGCTTAATTCTTGTAACGACTCTTTATCGTAACGCAGTAATTGCTGATGACCAGACATCACCCTAGTTTTGCAGGTTGTCGAACGTGCTTTATCGGGTAAAATATAAGTTGTTTCAATGCTTGCCTTTCCCATCAAATCAATAAGCTGTTGTGCTTCTTTGTCCGTTCCTGTGACAGACATCAAAAGCGGACGCGCCCCTAGTGCCTTTATATTTAGGGCTACATTGGCTGCCCCTCCTAGACGGTATGATTCTTGCACTACGTTCACTACTGGCACGGGTGCCTCTGGAGAAATTCGCTCAACAGCCCCTTGCAAATAGTGATCTAAAATAATATCGCCAATAACCAAAACATTCTGCTTTTCTAAAGCAGTTAGCCAAGCATTTGTAGCAGATTGAAGCATTTAAATAATCTTATCTATTTCAAATAATTTAAAACCAACGGTAACATAAAGTAAGCCTTATTACATTAAATATAGAACATAATTCACAAGAAATTAGCATCGCATCACAAAAACCTAGTACCACACGAATATTTTGTCCCCTCATTACTATAAACTGCTGGACCCTTAGTTTTAATAAAGAGAAAACAAATAAACTACCCGCAAAGAAAACTATCCATTATGCAGCCAAGTTCTACATCTTCTAATCGTCAACATCATTTCAATTTATGCAAAAAATTACAAGAGGCACTACAACCTTTCTTATTTAAAAAGATCGTCCAAAAAAATGAAGTCCTCTTAGTTGAAGGGGCGTTATGCAGTAATATATATTTTGTTCGGACAGGCGCTATCAAACAATACTATCTGTCCGATGGCAAAGAGTTTATCCAAAACTTTTATTTTGAAGGCAGTATGGCTTGTCATTTCAATAGCTTCCTAACGCAAACCCCTTCCTCCTCTTTTTTAGAAGTTTTGGAAGGAAGCGAACTTTGGGTATTGAGTTATCACAACTACAAGAAAATAAGCGAAGCGAGTCCAAAGTTTCACGAAGAAATTGCTATTTGTATGGCTAAAATGAATGCCATGCGGGTCAACCTGCTTCTGTTAAGTGACGCTATGTTGCGATACAAGCGTTTTTTGGAAGAAGAAGCGGGTCTGTTGCAAAAAGTACCACAGTACATGATTGCTTCTTACCTTGGTATGACAGCGGAGACTTTGAGTAGAATTCGAAAAAAATTATCAAATAGTGCTGCTTAATCTTTGTTATTAGGGGCAAGCCCTTCCATGGACTGGTACAAATTTTGGATGATTTCTGATTGCTGCTGCATGGCCTCTTTCAAGTCTCTTACTTCTTCTCTTAAAAGGTTTTTTATGTTTTGAGGAGAAGGCAAAAAAGGACTTATTTTGGCTCGAACATACCAAATTTCGCGTATTTCACTGAGTTTAACTGCATAAGGGTCGTAATAGTTATTGTCAGAGGCGAGTTCCAGGACTTTAGCATCCTTATCGTGGTTTTGAATCCGTTTGACGATAACATCCGAAGCCGTTACAATTACATAGACATAGTTTTTCTTGACCGAACTTGTCCACAAAGAGGGTTCTAAAAAACTACATATCACTTTATCCCCCTCAAAAAGTGTTGGTTCCATACTGTCGCCCGAAACATCAAAAGAACGATGTGTTCCTACTTTGTATTTATAATCGGGTAATGAAAACGATGGTAAATTTTGAACAAAAACAGGGTCGCTTAAATCGGAGGCATAACCTGCTTGTGCAGGAATTGGTACATGCACTATACGTTCATCGTTTTGACTATCCGTCAAAATAGTAAGCACCCTAAAATTTTTGTGCCCTTCTTCTTTCATAAACATGGGGCCTTCTCCTGTGAATAGATATACAGGATTTATTTTGTAGAGCGCTATGGCTTTGCGCAATAGTTCGATGGTTACGTCGCGTCGATTTTTAAGAATTTCACTTAGACTTTGTGGTAAGTAATCAAGCGATAGTGCAAATTGACGAGAAGAACGTACACGCTGTTCGCTTTTTAGTTTATTGTGACAATTGATAAAACGCTGTGTAACAACACTGTTCATAAATAGAGGATTGCTTGATAAATAGAACCTTGAATATTTAACTATATTGCTGATTGAATCAGCAAAAAAATTAAGCAGGATAATTTAAACCTTTTTAGGATGCTTCAGGACTATTTGTAAACTTACTATATTCTTGAATTAATTACAATTATTTAATCAAATAATTTAAACCCTGCGTATGTGCACCCGAATATTGTTTAAATAATAAATAGTGTAGAAACGTACAAATTATAGAATTAAATAATCTTTATGATTTTGTAAACTCCTCAAAATGATCTAATTTGTAGAAAGGCTTATTTAATCACAACTACTTAACTATCTAAAAAATGCAAAAACAATTCATGGTAGAAATTGACCTCGCCGACATTGCTGCCATTCAGAACAAAGATTTAAATATTCAAAAAGAACAAATCGAACGACTTTTAAACCAAGGTTTGATTGACAGTTATGCACAATCTCAAAATCATCAAAAAATTTGGATTACCTTGCAATTAGATTCCGAATTTCAGGTGTTAAATTTGCTTCAAACCATGCATTTAAGCGACTTTATGATTCCCTCTATTTTGTCCTTATCGTTTAGCAAAAGCAACCAAGTGTTCTCGAGTTCCGTTTTGAACTAAATCGAATCACCCCAATACCTTTCCTACGTCCTTTCCTGTTACCGCATACCACTCGCCCACGCTTTCTAGCTTACAATTTTAGATATTTCTTATCCAAAAGTATTTAAAATCAAATTATATTGTAAATTTACAGTATTGCACAACGCAATGTCACACATCATCAATTAACCAATTTGTTTTGCTGTGCAAAACATCTTACCAAAATATAATTTAAACATGAAAAACGTATTCGCATTAAGTATGGTCATCTTCTTTGCAGTTTCCTGTACTACTGTCCCTCCAGGGCACAAAGGAGTAAAAGTTTATTGGGGTGGAAAAACAGAATTAGACTACATTTTACCGGAGGGAATGGAAGTCGGTGTTTCTTGGTTGTGGAATTCTTGCGAACCCTATGACGTAAGAGAAAAAACGTTAGTCAAGAAATTTGTTTTCAATGATTCTAGGAACATGGAAACAAGTGTAGAAATAGCCCTTGATTATAACCTAAACCCTAATGAAGTAAATCTTATTCATACTAGAATTACGGATATTGATACCAAGATTTTGAAAACCTTGAAGTCTGCCGGAAAAGAAGTAGTTCCACAATACACCGCATCTGAATTAAATCTTAACAAACGAAAAGATGCTGAAGTAGCCCTAGAGGATATCATGAAAAAGGAATTGCCAGAATTTCATGTTGTATTTGCAAGAGTACAGATTACGGATGTAGATATTCCTTCGGCTATTGCAGAAGTAGCCAAAGAAACGGCTATTCAAGAAGGTAGGAATGCCTTGGCAGCCAAAAAAGAATTAGAGCAAACCAACCTTGCAAAGGCTAGAATAGCTGAAGCAAAAGGTAAATTTGATGCTGCTGAGTACGATGCCAAAACCAAGGATATTATGTCTCAACCCAAAATGCTAGAACTCAAAAAACTAGAGATTGAAATGGAATGGGCTAGAAAAGGTATTAGTAAATATGGCAACAACAATGTATTTGGAGCAGGCACAGCCGTTCTCAAAAACTTTAACTAATTAGCTAAGGGCTTTCAAATTAAAAAAAGGCTGATGCTCGATGAGCGTCAGCCCTTTTTTTATTAATTACAATTGTAAGCAGACCAAAGGGGTTGTTTGGCAGTCCTTTCCCAACATTTGAATTGTTGTTTGATGCTCAAAACGCGCCACTGTTTGCTTTTTCTTATTAAAGATAATTGAATACGATGTCCTTGTATTTTGATATGTGGCTGATTATCGTGCAATAAATTGAGCAACAACGTGTCGCCGCGCCAAGTTTTTTGCCGTTCAATTTTTTCGTAACTATCAGCCGAAAAAACAGTTGCAGGGTAGTATAGGTCTAGGATATCCTCTGCTGAGTATTGATACTCTAGAGTACGCAAGCGTTGATTAAAAGCGGCAACATCAACTAGTTGATAGTCTTCATATTCTGACAGCTCAAAATTTTCAGGTTCTTGCTTTTCGCTTGAAGATGTTTTTTTAGAACTTGATGTAATCAATCGATCAGCGGAAGAATGTATCTTTTGTTGACCCTCCTTAGGATGACAGGCTGATAAACACAAAAGAATAATAAAACAAATATTGGATAAATTAAGCTGTTCTGATAACATATTCTTGTAAATATTTAGAATTCTAAGGCTTAGCATTATTTCGTATTATTTTGAATAATTAAAAAAATACAATCCAAATTAATTAAAAATCCGTCAAAATTTAGTTAATTGTATACACATTTTGTGTTTCTATAAAACCTGTATTTAGGTCCTAGTGCATCAACATTTAATCAAGCCGAAGATCTGCCACAAGACTGCTACAAATATTAGGAACTCATAGGCTCGAATGCTGCTGATTTATTTAATAACTAGAGAAGCTCGATTTTAGGGTTAAAATACTACTAGAGCGCATTTTGAAGAAATAACTTTAGACGATACTCGTCGCTAAAAGCCATAATAATATGACTGAAACAGATAAAAAATTTATGCAGAGGGCTATCGAATTAGCCAATGAAGGTGTACAAGCAAACGCAGGAGGACCTTTTGGGGCTGTTGTTGTACTTGATGGTAAAATAGTCGGTGAAGGCTACAATAAAGTTACTTCAACCAACGACCCTACCGCGCATGCCGAGGTCACTGCAATTCGGAATGCCTGCCAAAATCTAGGCACCTTTCAGCTTGACAACTGTGTTATTTATACCTCCTGTGAACCCTGCCCTATGTGTTTAGGAGCCATTTATTGGGCTCGACCCAAAATGGTGTTTTTTGGCTGTGACCGTGAAGATGCTGCAGCGATTGGATTTGATGATCAATTTATTTATGACGAACTTGAAAGAGATTTGGGCGACCGTCATATTAAAATTGTACGATTGATGCGCAAAGAAGCCTTGTCTGCTTTTGACAAATGGTCAAACAAAAACGACAAAACATCCTATTGATCCCTTTTTGAGGGATAATTAAGATTAGTTAGTGGTTAATAACTTGATTTCTAAACAAAATCAGTTTTAAAAGGTTAATTGTTTAAGTATTTTCATACAAAGGTTAAACAAAAATTAACAGGCCATGCATCACTTCCCAATTATTTCCACTCTTAAGCGTTGTTTAATTGTATTGCTTATATGCCCTATTTTTGGTGCTTGTTTTATGACTCCAAAAGCGTTTGTCAAAAAAACCAAGGACAAAAGTTATGACGCTATCATTGTACCCGGTATACCCTTCGACGGAGATAGCTGGGGCTTAATTATGAAGTGGCGCGTTCATTGGGCGGTACATTTGTATCATGAAGGTATCGCAAAAAATATCATTTTTTCGGGTTCTTCTGTGTACAGCCCCTATGTGGAGTCAAAAATAATGAGTTTGTATGCCCAACAACTTGGAGTGCCAAAGCAAAATATTTTTACCGAAGAGAAAGCAGAACACAGCTCCGAAAACCTATATTATGCCTACAAGTTGGCACAGCAGCAATCCTTTCAGCGATTGGCTTTAGCGACCGATCCTTTTCAAGATATGTTTTTGCAAAGTTTCAAAAAGAAAATGTGCCTTGAACACATTGAATCTTTACCTGTAGTATTCAAAACACTTCACAAACTTGATTTGTACACGCCTCTCATTGACCCAAGTTCGGCGCGTGTAAACAACTTTAAATCAATCATAGAACGTCAAAGTTACGCCCTGAGACTCAAGGGGACTAAAGGGCATTTTATTCAATACCAAGCGGGAGAAAGCCCTGCTGAACTTCGAGCATCTCTCAAAAACACTTCGCTTGCCAATCAACAAAAACCAACGGGTCCTACCCTTTTTAATGCCATCAAACCAATCGCCCCCAAGCGTCCTTGAACTTAGGATGACGGTAAGCCTTTAAGAAAAGATTCAGTTGCCGCTTTCCAATATTGTATAACTCTTTATGTACATCTAGTTGGCTTTCCTGAAGCTGTGTAGAACACCACTGTGCCACCAAATAATGGTTAATCATTTTGAATAAGTACATCTTGGCTGTTTTGTCTTCGTCTACCATTCCAAAATAAGCTTTGATTATTTTATTTTCATCTATTGCACTAAAAATACAAAGCTTGGATAAGTCATAAAACACATTGTTAAGGCCACTCCATTCAAAATCAATTAACCAACATTTTTGATGTCGATCGACTAAAATATTGTTTAAAATTAAATCGTTGTGACATGCCTTTTGATCAGATTCTAAGGATATGATCAATGCTGCAATTTCGGTGACCACTTGAATCATAATGTGATAGTCAGCAATCCTCCCAAACATATATTCTGCATCAAAATCAGGAAAAAGGTACATTATTTTATCAAAAGACATACTAAAATCTACCTTTACAGCGCGATGAAATGTTTGGATAAGCCCGATACATTGCTCGAAAACTCCGGGTAGTTCGTTCAACATCTGAGGGGTCAAAACATCTGCTTCTACATAGCGACTAAGCATTGCTTTTTCTTGACTCCAAGCGACTAATTCTGGTGACAAACCTAGCCTTGCACATTGCTGATATACTTCAATCTCTTGCATCCGAATAACGGTATCTGTGGATTGTGGCGGCATTTTAAGCACAAACTTTTCATGAGACTTCTGATGGCATAAAAGATAATTTTGATTAGACAAACCACCTCCAAGCCTTTGAATATCCCAAAGTTTGATAGGCCCGGCATCCATTTCCATTAGAATCTGTTCAATCATCAACACAATTTATTTTGTTTGGGAGAAATATACATTTTCTTTTGGAAAATTGTACCGCTAATTCTTTAAAATTTGATACCTTGTTCCAATATTATACTTTGTAAAAAACCACTTTTAATCTTTTTATTTATGGGCCTTACAACACTAGACTGGATCGTCATTGTACTTTTTATTGTACTTATAATGGCGGTCGGTTTGTCTTATACCAAAAAAGCATCTAAAGATATGGAAAGCTTTTTTTTGGGAGGTAGAAATATGCCTTGGTTGCTTGCCGGGGTATCTATGGTTGCTACAACTTTTGCAGCCGATACTCCTTTGGCCGTAGCCGAATTAATTTATAAAGATGGAATTGCTGGCAATTGGCTTTGGTGGAATTTTTTAGCGGGTGGAATGTTGACAACCTTCTTCTTTGCTCGATTATGGCAACGTGCGGGTGTCTTAACAGAGGTCGAACTAATTGAAAAACGTTATGCCGGTAAACCTCTCAATTTTTAAGAGGTTTTAAGGCCGTTTATCTAGGGGTTTTTATGAACGTAATTAATATTGGCTGGGTGAATGTTGCCTTACAATCCCTACTTTATGTATTTTTTGATGTTTCTGAAAGTACCGCACTATATTGTACTGCAGGTGCCATGTTGTTGGCCGCTACTTATGCCTCATTATCCGGCCTTATGGGGGTAGCTGTCACCGATGCTATACAATTCTGTATTGCCATGATTGGTTGTGTTGCATTAGCCTACTTTGTCTTGTCTGCCCCTGAAATTGGTGGTTTGTCTGGTCTCAAAGCAACGCTAACTGCTGAAAACCCGAACATTTTAAACTTTTTACCAACTATTGGTGATGATAGTAGCCCCGGAACCACCTTGGGTTTGAGCTTGGCTGGTTTTTTGGCTTATGCTGGATTTCAGTGGTGGGCTTGTTGGTATCCTGGTGCCGAACCTGGTGGAGGCGGCTTTGTAGCACAACGAATGATGAGTACACGGTCGGATAAAGATGCGGTCTATGCCACTTTATTCTTCCATATTGCACACTTTTGTATCCGTCCCTGGGCATGGATAATGGTTGGCTTAGCTGCCGTGGTTCTTTATCCAAATCTTGGAGAAGGAGATGAAAAACTGGGCTATGTTTATGCTATGCGCGATTATTTACCTGCCGGTTGGCGTGGTTTGCTGCTTACGGCATTTTTAGCTGCTTATCTAAGCACTATCTCCACACTTCTTAATTGCGGGGCAGGATACATGGTCAATGATTTGTATAAGCGTTTTTGGGCCAAAGACAAAACTGACGCGCATTACGTTTGGATTT
>CAJQQM010000166.1 GCA_905480485.1 uncultured Aureispira sp. | reverse complement strand
AAATGGTAAAGCCTATACCAAGAATTTACTTTCCAAAAAAGTAAGTAAGGCTCGTTTGAGCAAAGAGGCGATGCAATCCACCCTAGATTTAATACAAACCACCGACCAGGCAAATGCGCTCAAAGGTTGCGATTTGATTATTGAGGCAGTGTTCGAAAATCAAGCATTAAAGGCAAGCGTAACCAAAGAAGCTGAAGCCATGATTGAAACAGATAAAATATACGCCTCTAATACATCAACCATTCCAATTAGCTTGTTAGCAAAAGCTTCTGCACGTCCCAAAAACTTCATTGGCATGCATTTCTTTTCACCTGTCGATAAAATGCCTTTAGTGGAATTGATTATCGGTAAAGAAACCTCTGATTATGCGGTTGCTGCAGCCGTAGATTATGTGACTCAAATAGGTAAAATTCCGATCGTTGTCAATGACAGTAGAGGCTTTTTTACCTCTAGGGTATTCAGTACTTTTACCTGTGAAGGTGCATTATTATTAAAAGAAGGAGTAGCCCCCGCAATTATTGAAAATGTCGCCAAAACTATTGGCATGCCGGTTGGCCCCTTAGCCATCACAGACGAAATCTCCTTTACACTGCCCCTTTCTATCATGAAAGAATCAGCAGACATGATGAAAACAGAACAAACTAAGGAATTGTATGAAATATATTCTAAAATGGTGGAATTAGGACGTGATGGCAAAAAAGCGGGTAAAGGATTTTACGATTACCCCAAAGGAGGCAAAAAACATATATGGCCCGGTTTGAAAGCGCTCTATCCAAGCAAAACAGATTATTTAGACGCTGAAACTATTGGCAAACGCATGTTGCACATAATGGCCTTAGAATCCTATCGTTGTTTGGAGGAGGGGGTCCTTAAAAGTACAACAGATGGCGATGTAGGGTCCTTAACAGGCTTCGGTTTCCCTCCTTATACCGGTGGGGTTTTCTCTTACATCGATTATGTAGGCATTCACCAATTTGTTGCCGATTGCCAATTATTTCAAGAGCGATTCGGCGAGCGATTCAAAGTACCAGAAAGCTTATTAAAGAGAAAAGAAAAAGGTGAAAAATTTTATAATTAAAGACAAAAATAGAGGCTATAGCCTCTATTTTTATTTTAGCTATCGGCCTCTAGTGAGCTCATATATACGATACCATTAGCATGGCAAAAAAATACAACTCTATAATCAGCGTTAGCTGTTAGGTTATAAACCAACGATCCATCTTCACGTACAACATCCGATTTACCTATCAAATCAAACAAGCCAGTTACTGATATTTGTTGCACAGCATCTTCATCATTGATTTCAGCCGTATTATCAGACAATACACGCATCGGACAACTGGGCAATATTGGCTTTATCTTATCGTAAACATCCAATCTATCATAAGATTTCAAGGATTTAAATTCGGTTAAATAAGCAATCCATTTTGGACTAAGCTGCTGATAATCAAATCTTTTTTGCTGAATTAAAAACAAAGAGTCATGAACTTCTTGTTGCGCTACAGCTTTTTTGGAAGTAGATTCAGGTTGACAAGAAAGAACGAGAAATACCATTGAAAAAATTACACTACATAAAAAATAATGCGCCATATATCTTTATTAATAGATGATAAGAATATACTAAATTAACAAAAATTATACAAACTCGTGATTCATTCATAACTTGTGCTAGCAAATACAATTATTAGATTCAAGGCAACAACATCTCCTGCAAGGGTGCAGCAAAATAGCTATCCTTTTTATCCAAAATTTTATAGTATGTCCTCATTACCACAACTTGACAACATTCTCAAAAACTTAGGCATTGACCGTTGCAACCCAATGCAAATCGCTGTACAAAAGGCAGTTTTAAAAGAGCAAAAGATTGTGTTGAATGCCCCAACAGGTTCGGGCAAAACACTAGGCTTTTTACTGCCGCTGTTTCAACAAATTGATCTATCTAAAAAAGCGTGCATTCAAGCGATAGTTATTTGTCCTACACGTGAGTTATGTCTTCAAATAAAAGAGGTAGTTGACCAAACACAACTAGCTTTTAAATCCTATTGCTGCTATGGAGGCCACCCAATTAAATCTGAATTATCTAACTTAACGAATCCTCCTACCTTGCTGATTGGTACGCCCGGTAGAATAGCAGACCATTTAAGAAGAGAGAGTATTCGACTCGATACATGCACCACTTTAGTGTTAGACGAATTTGATAAATCGCTAGAACTAGGCTTCACAAAAGAAATGTCTTTTATTTTAGGCTTCTTAACGGCTTTACAGCTTAGAATGCTTACCTCTGCAACAAATATGGATAGCATTCCTGAATTTGTTGGGATGGCAGATGCCCATCATCTTGATTTCATCAAAGATAGTGCTTCCAAGCAATTACAAATTAAAGCAGTTGTTGGATCAAAAGAAGATAAAGAAAAACACCTGATACAATTAACTAGACAACTCTGTCACGACCCGCTGCTGATTTTTTGTAACCAGAGAACGATCGTAGAACAAATGGGGGATTTGCTTTTCAATAAAGGATTTTTCTTCGATATTTTCCATGGAGGTTTAGAGCAATCTGCTCGTGAAATTGCTTTATTCAAATTCAAGAATGGCAGTAATAATATCCTTATTACTACCGACTTGGCTGCTAGGGGGATTGATATCTCATCCATTCGAAATATTATTCATTACCAACTCCCTCATTCCGAAGCTGAATTTATCCATAGGAATGGCCGAACAGCTCGAATGCATGCTACAGGAACAGCTTATATTTTGCTAGAGGAAGACAAACCTTGGAGAGACTTTTTAAATGAGGAAGTGGATTACATTGAATTAGAAGAGACCTCTATCGATCCTTTTCAACCCGAGTGGTGCACCATCTACCTAAGTGCTGGCAAAAAAGATAAAATTAGCAAATTCGATATAGTGGGTACTCTTTACAAAAAAGTTGGCTTGAATAAAGAAGATATTGGTCTTATACAAGTAAAAGAAAACCGATCCTATGTATGCATCAAAAAGACAGGGTTAGACAAAACCATAGAAATTTTAGACAAGAACAAGATAAAAAAGAAAAAAATTAAGGTAGCGCTCGCAAATTAATCCAACATTTTAAAGCTAACATTATAGCCCTTTGGCAATTTGAATAACTCGGAACAAAATAAGTCAAAATTTTCACATATGAGTCATAAAGCTTATATTTGATCTAGTCTGTTAACCAAACAGTTAACCACTTGCTTTAATACGCTAAAAATCAAGGTATTTAATTTTTTTTTGTTATATTTGGGCTTCCTTTAATTGTGTTCATCCCCAAATTTGAACCTATTAATTATTCCCATACACAAATTTTTGATAATACAACTATTCTTTACCCCTTCAATCTTTGTATATGACCTCTAGAATTTTACAAGTTTTTATTTTTACGGTTTTATTTTTAAAACTTGACATCAATGCTCAAGTCACTTTATCCGTACGAGTAAACAACGGAAGCAATTCCACCACCTGTGGTGACGGTTCAGTTTTTGGCTCTCCCCTAGCCGTAGAACCTCAGTTTGGTGTTAATGTGGCTGGAGACGGCTGGTTCAGTTACCCTAACTCTGGTTGTGGGTTCAGTTCTTTACCCAATACACAATATAATCAGGTATACAATTGCCCCAACTATCCGGGCAGTATACAAATTTGCCTTGAGGCTTACGAAGACGATGGTGCTGTCTGCCTTCCTCGCTCAGGTATGAGTTGCAGGGAAAACGTTTGTCAGAATTTCGCCACTCCTACATTAGGTGCATCTGTTACCTACAATATGAGTGTCGGGGGCAGTAGTAGCGCCTCTATAAATTTCACCATTACTGCTTCAGGTTCATGGCCCGGCAATGGCAATGACCTTATGTGCAACGCCATCAACCTAGGCACTTTACCTTCGGGCGGTAACCTTGGCAACCCCGGCCTAAGCAATTACAACAACTTCTGTGCTTCTAATGTCAGTGAACCTAATCCTAACGGATGGAATGACCAAGGAGTTTGGTTTCAATTTACCACATCTTCTAACCCATCTGCTATTGTTGAAATAGAGGGCTATAACGATCCTC
>CAJQQM010000165.1 GCA_905480485.1 uncultured Aureispira sp. | reverse complement strand
TATCTGTGTCAAACACAAAGTGTTGTTTATGTCAGATGCCACGCAAGCGGTCGGTAAAATACCCGTAAACGTTCGTGAATTAGGGATACATTTGATGGCCTTCACAGGGCACAAAATCTATGGTCCTAAAGGTGTGGGTGTTTTGTATGTATCCAGAAAAAGTCCCCGTGTTAAGGTAACATCTCAAATGGATGGCGGAGGTCACGAAAGAGGTATGCGTTCAGGTACTTTAAACGTTCCTGGTATTGTTGGCTTGGGCAAGGCCTGTGAAATTTGTATGCAAGAGATGGAATCTGAAGCTGAACGACTAGAAGCGTTGAGAGATAAACTAGAGTCCGAACTCATGAAAATAGAAGAAGTTGTTCTGAACGGGCATCCTGAGTTTAGAATGCCGCACATGACCAATCTTTCGTTCAAGCACGTAGAAGGAGAAGGTTTGATGATGACATTCAATCAAAATATAGCCTTGTCTTCAGGTTCGGCCTGTACTTCTGCCTCCTTAGAACCCTCTTATGTTCTAAAGGCTTTAGGATTGGGCGACGACTTGGCACATTCATCTTTGCGCATCAGCTTAGGCCGTTTTACGACCGAAGAAGATGTAGATTATGCTATCAAAGCTATTACAGAAGGGGTCAATCACATGCGCGACTTATCTCCAATTTGGGAAATGTTCCAAGAAGGTATTGATTTAGATTCAGTTGAGTGGTCAGAACACTAGGTTTGACCCACATTATTCATTAAGAAGTTTAGTATTAAAAAATTATATTATGGCTTATTCAGATAAATTATTAGACCATTTCAAGAAACCCAAAAATGTTGGAACCTTGGACAAAAACAGCAAAAACGTAGGAACAGGCCTTGTAGGGGCACCTGAATGTGGTGACGTTATGCGCTTACAAATTGAAGTTGACGAAACTTCGGGTGTAATCAAAGATGCCAAGTTCAAAACATTTGGATGTGGTTCTGCAATTGCATCATCTTCTTTAGCAACAGAATGGCTAAAAGGCAAGACCTTAGACGAGGCCTCTTCAATCGACAATATGGATATTGTTGAAGAATTAGAGTTGCCTCCAGTAAAAATTCACTGTTCAGTATTAGCAGAAGATGCCATAAAGTCGGCAATCAAAGATTATCAATCAAAGAACAACGACTAAATTATTTGTACGACCGAAAGTATTCATTATGATTTACGTTTCAGAAAGCGCTAAAAAACAGATTAATACCATTATGACAACAAGCAGCAAGATAGATGCTTCTTATTTTGTGCGCGTAAGTGTTACAAGTGGTGGTTGTTCAGGCTTGAGTTACAACATGGATTTTGATAACGAATCTCAGCCCGAGGATCAAGTTTTTGAACATAACGGCGTAAAAGTAGTCACTGACCTGAAAAGTTTCCTTTATCTGTTCGATTCCACGCTAGAATTTTCTGGTGGCTTGGACGGAAAGGGTTTTCAATTTGTCAACCCGAACGCTTCGCGTACTTGTGGTTGTGGCGAAAGCTTTGCCGTGTAACAAATAATTGACTACCTAAAAAGGGTTGGCGTTTTTAACGCCAACCCTTTTTTTATTTCCTGAATCGTTTTCTACGAATGATATTGTAACAAATGCCTATCATAGCCAAGACAATTATAGGGGCTATTAGGTTGGTGAATTGCCAAAACAATTCCTCTCTATAGGCCCTTTCTTGGTCCATAGGACGTAGTTTAATTTCTTTGTTTCGGGCAGCAATAATTCCGCGGTTATCAATCATATACTCCAGGCAGTTCATCAAAAAATCTTTGTTGCCATAATTAAATTTATCAAAGCGATTGAAACCAAGTGGGAGTGGTTTTCCATTGGGATAAATATCATTCTTAGCGATATCGCCATCGGCTACAACTATCATTTTGGTAGCCTTTCCGTTGGCCTTGTAGGGTTGCCCCATTCTGGCAAGACCAGCCATCATACTGTCTGTCACGCGGTCTTTATAATACGAAGAAAAAGAACCTTCAAGCAAGACAGCAATATCCTGATTGCCCTTAGCAAAAGCCGCTTGCCCAATACCTTGGTCAAGTATCCCAAAGCTAACCCGGACGGGTGGATACTGTACTTTACTGTATTTCGAACTTCTCAATAAGGGTGTTTTTTTGATGTAATTGAGGGTGCGTATAGTATCAATACTCGCCGGATAACGAGCATCTACAAATTCAAGATTTTGTACAATTGGGTGTTGAATGGTATTGAAGCCAGTTTCCTGCGCATCTATCGGGGTCATGTAGGGTTTTAATTTGGGATGATAAAACCATTTTCTTGCTTTAATATCGGGCTGACCAGGGATAGCACTGACATCTAGCGGAATAACGGTTGATTCCCAGTCTAAAACCAAGTTAGGGTTGATTCTGACCCCATAATTAAATAATAAATTATGTATATCCAACTTGTGTTCGTTCGGCATAAAGGTACCGAGTTTGCGCATGCTGTCTAATTCCATATTCAAGGGGTCAATAAGCCAAATTACCTTGCCCCCATTCATGATATATTGATCAATTTTAAAAAGATGCTTGTCGCCAAAGGGCCGAAGCGGTTTGGGAATAATAACAACATGAATATTCGTGTCGATGTGGTTGACTTTGTCAAGATTCAACCGCGAATAATCGTAATATTCATACATAGCTGCCTCAAGCGATTCGGTAAAGGGGCGTTGTAATTCGCCATGCCCTGTAAGAATAACCATTCTAGGACGTTCTTTGAGTTGGAGTTTGTGAATCGCATTGGCAAATTTGTATTCCAATAAATTGATCGAAGGATTGATGGTTTCAACCCGGGTATAATCGGTGTTGTAGGCACCTGTTGTTTCTAGTAATGGAATGATTTGTTTTTGTTGTTTATAGCGTATGACGGCATACGGGAAAACCAACATTGCTTTTTTGACTGCACCGCCTTTGCCTGCATTGGTCAGGTTGATTGGATAAATTCCGTCATTTTGTAAGCGCTTACCGTTTTCTAGGTTTTCTTCTTTGGTACCCGACATAGGATTAATCCATCGAATATTTATCTTAGAACTATGACTCTTTAATTTGGTCAATAAATCATCTGTCGCCGATTGAAGCCTTTTGAAAGAGGAGGGAAATTCTCCTTCCAATAAAATTTCAATTGTAACCGCATCGTCCAAATCTGCCATTAGTTGATAAGTGGCTTCGTTTAGCGTAAAACGTTTGTCTTCGGTGAGGTCGATAGAACCATAATAAAAACTAGCAATAAGGTTCAAAAAAATAAGAATACCTAGTATGGATGCGAGCCGCAGTATAGATTGTATGAATCGTTTGTTTTGCATAATGCGTAACTTGAAAGAATGTAGCGATAATTAAAAAGAACTTACCAATTGCGTTTTTCTAGGGTGAATTTTGTCAGGGATAAAAAACCGATTATCATGGAGACAAAATATAAGACATCTCTAGAGTCTACCAAGCCCCTGCTGACCGAAGCATAATGATAATTGATTCCCAATGATTCAACAAAGGTGTCGGCCTTGGCATAAAAAACATCTAATCGGGCAATACTAGAAAAGGCATCATACAAAAAACCACACAAAAAAAGCGCCACCATAAAGGCGATAATCTGATCGCTCGTAATTGAAGAACAAAAGATACCAATTGCTACAAATACTGCGCCCAGACCAAACAAACCAATATAAGACCCCCAAGTAGTACCAACATCAATGTTTCCTTTTGGCATGCCTAGTTCGTAGACAGAAAAGTAATAAATAAGGGTAGGAAGCATTGAGAGGATAACAAGAAATAAGCAGGCAAAATATTTCCCTAAGATTATTTCCCATGCCGATATAGGACGGGTTTCTAAAAGTTCCATTGTCCCATTTTTGGCCTCTTCAGCAAAGGTGCGCATGGTAATCGCTGGAATCAAAAATAAAAACACATAAGGGGCCATTCTAAAAAATGAATCCATCGAACAGAAACCATAGTTAATAACACTATAGTCGGGGAATACCCAGAAAAACAACCCGGTTCCCAACAAAAATACCCCAATAGCAATATAACCTATTAGGGAACTTAAAAACAAATTTACCTCTTTTTTGAAAATACTAAACATATCTAATTGGTAGGATACTTTAAATGCAGTCATTACCCAAAAGCCTTAAGGCGTTGAAGCTTTGACTATTTAGAAAAGCAAATTTAAACGTTTAATTAAAAAACTTATAAAACTAACCCTAGGAATATGCTTTATGAGGGGATTAACTATTTAATTGCTAGCTAAGAGAACGAAATTAACAAGGAATTATTTCTTGATGGGCTAAAATAGCAGAAGTCTATTGAAAAGCCGGGTGCCTGTCATTATAAATTTTAAGTGTTTTGAATAGCTTTTCTTCCAAGGCTTCTTCCGATAAATCTTCCACTGTTTTTAAGAGGCGGGTATCGTTTTTAATCCAGTTCTTGAAATTGCTAGGGCTGTATGCAGCTACTTCTCCTGAGGCATATCGCAGCATCTTTTTGATAAGGGTACGTTCTTTGTTTACGATAGTTTTCATGGCAACCAAATTGCCGGTAAAAGGGCTGTAGACCTCCATCTCTATTTCTTTATCGATGATGGAAGGATAATAAAAATAACTAATACTGCCAATTAAATAAAGTCGGACAAAGTAAAGAGCACTATCTTTTTCAATTTGTTCAATTTTTATATAAGGTGTACCGTTGATACATAAGCCCCACACTTTATCGATAGACTTAATTTTTGAACTATCTAATCGGTCGAGTGAGACTTGTTTTAGAAACAAAAGATTCGCCTCTCCATCTGTTTTATATCCAAATTCAGGGATTTCGTATAGTGGGAAATTAGGTTGATTTTCTTTAAATGCCTTAAAATCAACATATACGCCATCTGCAAAGGTCGGTAATGCATTCTTTTTTTGCTGTGCAAAAGAGCAGCAGATATTTAATAAAAATAAACTGAATGACAGGATGTAATAACGAAAATGATACTGCATAGATAGAAATTTCCGTGAATAAAAAATGTAATATAAGCTAGCTAAGTACAAAATCTAAACCAAATACTCCAAAGAGTACAGATTAGTAAACGAACTTAGCGGTGCAGAAGAAAGCCACCGTCTTCTTTTAATTCAAAACAGCTTGTTCTGTAATAGCTTTAGCTTTAGCAATCGCTTTGTCAAGTCCGGCTATATTTTTGCCTCCTGCCGTTGCAAAGACAGCTTGTCCACCACCACCACCTTGTATCTCTCTCGAAATTTCTTTGATGATGCTGCCAGCCTTTAGGTCGAAATTATCCACTACGTTCTTGTCGATAACTACCGTCAGAAGTGCCTTCCCTTTGTTTTCAGAACCCAAAACCAAAATCAGGTTTTTGAACTCTGCTGATAATTCATTGCCTAATTGTTTGATTCCGTCTTTTGAATGAATCGATGTTTTGGTTCCTAAGAAATGGATGTCCCCAATTTTGACAATGGATTTTTTTAATTCTTCTTTGGCAATCTTTGCTTCTAGCAAGGCCATTTTTTCTAAATCCTTTTTAAGTTTTTTATTTTGGTCCAATAAGTCTTGCACCGATTTAGCAATATCTTTCGGGTTTTTTAAGACCGATTTTACACCCGATAGTTTGTCAAACTCATGTTGTATATAGGTTTCTGCATGTTCGGCAGTTAAGGCTTCAATTCTTCGAATACCTGCAGCAATAGCGGTTTCTTGGACAATTTTAAAAAACCCAATTTGGCCAGTAGCATCAACGTGACACCCGCCGCACAATTCTTTTGAAAACCCTTCTTCAAAAGTAATAATACGCACAAACTCACCGTATTTTTCGCCAAATAACATCATCGCCCCCGATTCTTTAGCTATTTCTACCGGCACGTTATTTTGCTCAACCAAAGGGATATTTGCCCTGATTTTAGCATTAACTATTTGTTCTACAGCTTTAATTTCATCCAAGGTCATTTTCTGACTGTGTGAAAAATCGAACCGCATTTTGTCGGGGGATACAAAAGAACCTTTTTGTTGAACATGATTGCCAAGCACTTGACGGAGTGCAGCGTGGGCTAGGTGCGCAACTGAGTGGTTGTTTTCGGTGCGCAAGCGTTTGTCTACATGTATTTGAGCCCGAACGGCTAGCTTAGGGTCTGCAGGCAATTGTGCCACCCAATGCACGATTAAGTTATTTTCTTTTTTGGTGTCAACAACGGCTATTTTTTCATCGCCAAACCATAACCACCCCGTGTCGCCAACTTGTCCGCCCGATTCGGCATAAAATGGGGTCTTATCCAAAACAATTTGATAAAGTTCTTTCTTCTTGGCAATTACTTTTCGGTACTTCAGGACCTTACTCGTGGTTTGCTGTTGTGTATACCCTACAAATTCTACCTTAGAATCGTCTGACAATTCAACCCAATCACTTACATCTTTGTGCGCATCTTGCTGCGACCTTGATTTTTGTTGGGCTAAGGCATCCTTAAAGCCTTTTTCGTCGACTGTCCAGCCTTGTTCTTCGGCCAATAGGCAAGTTAGGTCAAACGGAAAACCGAAGGTGTCAAATAACATAAAGGCGTCAGCACCTTTTATTTGCTTATTATTGACGGTTAAATTGGCAAATAGTTTTAAACCTCTTTCTAGGGTTCTCAAAAAAGCTTCTTCTTCGCCTTTGATGGTCCGACTAATAAGTTTGAATTGCGCTTTTATTTCAGGAAATACATCTTCAAACATGTCTGCCAAAGTTGGCAACAACGTATAAATGAAGGGCGTTTTGATATTTAGAAAACTATAATAATAACGCACTGCACGGCGCAATACGCGGCGTACCACATAGCCCGCACCGGTATTTGAGGGTTGTTGTCCATCGGCAATTACCATTGTAACAGCCCTCAGGTGGTCGGCGATAACCCGCATGGCAATATCGCTTAAAGCGTCCTTGGCATAGGAGCCGGTATATTTAATGCCCGATGCTTGCTCTATTTGCTTTATAAAAGGCGCAAAAAGATCGGTGTCATAATTCGATTTCTTGCCCTGAAGTGCCATACAAACTCGTTCGAGGCCCATTCCAGTATCAATGCATTTTTGGGCGAGCGGCCTTAGTGATTTATCGGCCATTCGGTTGTATTGCATAAAGACCAAATTCCAGATTTCTATAACTTCAGGATGGTCCATATTTACCAAGTTCTTGCCATCTACTTTTGCTCGTTCATCCTCCGAACGGATATCGATATGTATTTCAGAACAAGGTCCACAGGGTCCTTGTGCGCCCATTTCCCAAAAGTTATCTTTTTTGTCAAAGGGCAAAATACGGTCCTTGTCAATCCACTTAGTCCAAATTAAAGCAGCTTCCTCGTCAAAGGGGACCCCCTCTTTTTCGTCTCCTTCAAATACCGTAACGTAAAGTCGATCTTTATCTATTTTGTAGACATCCGTAAGTAATTCCCAGGCCCAGGCAATTGCTTCTTCTTTGAAATAATCACCAAAGGACCAATTCCCAAGCATTTCAAACATAGTTTGATGATAACTGTCTCTTCCTACATCTTCAAGGTCGTTGTGTTTGCCTGACACACGAAGACATTTTTGCGTATCTGCTATTCGTGCGGCGGAGGGTTGTTCATTTCCTAAGAAAAAATCTTTGAATTGTGCCATACCTGAGTTGATGAACATCAGGGTAGGGTCATTTTGATTAACAATAGGGGCAGAAGGAACAATTTTGTGATTTTTGCTTTTAAAAAAGTCTAAGAATTGCTGCCTGATTGCTTTAGATGTTGTCATAAGAAGAAGCTAATACGGGTTGTGTAATTAAATAGAATGCAAATATAACAGTATGCAGCTTATTTAACTGTATTGCATTTAATTAATTTTAGCTTGAGCCATTTTTTTTGTTTTGTATTCGAGTGGAAATGAATTGAATGTACCTTCAAATTTAAGAAATTGTTTGTTTTATGATCGTAAAAAACGGGCCAAAGCTATGCATTTCTTTCAGCTCTAATGCCACTTAATATAGAATTATGTTTCGTTTTTGATGGTTTATTGAGAACATTAGAAGGGTTTATAATGATTATTCAACCTAAAGTTACAAGAGCTTGCGGTTGTGTTTTGTTGTACTTTATGAGGTGTTAAGTGGCTCAAATCAAACTAAATAGCTCTAATTTTTGAATTTAAGCCTTTTTCTCCTTAAATTTGCTCGTTATGTGTCGAGATTTGGGTTTAGAGTTTCGGCAGTCCCTTTTATAACCATCTTATTTTCTTATGAGAAAAGAAAAATATTTTTACAATCCGCAAACGCTACAATACGAAGTAGTTCGCACTCCTATCAAGACAAGCTTAAGTCGTGGTCTGATGATAGTCTTGTGCCTAGCTGTTTATTCTACGGCTGTTGTGTGGTATGCCACCAAAGATTATTATTCCCCTAATGAGTTGGCAGACATGAAAGAAAAGTACAAAGCGATGAACTATCAGATTGATATGATGAGTACTGCTTTGGGCAATGTTCACGATCGTGACGATGCTATTTATCGTCAAGTCCTTGAAATGGACCCTACAGACCAGGGTATATGGAACGGTGGTCGAGGAGGCAGTGATAAATATGCTGACCTAAGACATCTTTCTGATGCCGATTTACTGATAGCTACTTCCAAAAAATTAGACAGGCTTCGTCATCAGTTAGCAGTAACTGCGAAGTCTCAAGATCAGATCGTTCAACAAGCCAAAGACAAAGAAAATATGTTGTCGGCGATCCCTTCTATACGCCCTATTCGTAAGCTAAAGAAAAAGATACAGCACTTGTCGGGCTTTGGCTATCGTACACACCCTGTTTTCAAAAGAAGAAAAATGCATACAGGTATTGATTTTGGTGCTCGAAAGGGTACGCCAATTTATGCTACAGGTGATGGTAAAATAGTTCGTGTTGAATACAAAAGAACAGGCTACGGAAGAAATGTTGTGATCGATCACGGATATGGTTACAAAACCCTTTATGGGCACATGTCAAAAGTAAAATGTAAAGTAGGTCAAAAAGTTAAAAGAGGGGAAGTGATTGGTCTTGTTGGCAATACCGGAACATCAACCTCTCCACATGTACACTACGAGGTTATTTACAAAAGCAAAAAAATTAATCCATTGCCTTTCTGTCTTGATGGCCTTAGCCCTGAAGAATACAAAGCCTTTGTGAATGCAGCAACAGCTGAAAATCAGGCAATGTCTATGGAATAATCAAGCGATCAAAATTTTTGATACAATAAAAAACCTTTCAAGTAGCAATCTTGAAAGGTTTTTTTTATATTATATGGAAGGCGTATCTCAATCATCAAATCATCTCCCTTGTTTATGGCCAAATTAAAACAAATAGAAATTGGATTAAATGTAGCGGAAAAAACACTGTTGTCTTGGAATAAAAATTTTAAAATTAAAGCTAGCCTAGATGCTGAAGGTGAATTGGTTTATTCTGACGACCAAGTAGCATTTATTCAATTAATACATCATCTCATTAAAGAAAGAGGGTTTACGATAATTGGCGCTAAGAAAGAACTCAAGAAAGGGGATTTTCACTACAAAAGACAACAAACAATTAGTCAGTTAGTAAAAATCAGAACCTTCCTTGAAGAACTCAAAGAAAGTATCTGAAATAGATTAATTAGTCATTAAGCTGATATTTTTCCATATACTTCTCGTATAAAGCTTTTTGTTTGTCCTCTAAGCTGATTGCTTTGCCTTTTATAAAAGCATCGGTTACAACAGAACTCCGCATATCTAAAACATCTCCTTTCGATACAATAAAGGTGGCCTCTTTGCCTACCTCTAGACTACCTACTGTTTTGTCAATGCCCAATATTTCAGCTGGGCTTAGGGTAAGTGCACGTATTGCTGCCTCTCTGTCTAAGCCGTGCGCCACCGCTTGTCCGGCCTGAAAAGGGAGGTTGCGAACATTCCAACTACCTTGATTGGATAAAGAAAAAGCAAACTTTATACCCTTTTCTTGCAATAGGGCCGGCGTTTTGAAAGGTTGGTCAATATCGGCATCGTCATTTTTGGGTAATTGATGAATATCATTAAGTATGACAGGGATGTTTTTTTCTTTTAGAAAATCAGTTATTTTAAAAGCATCGGTACCGCCTTGAATGACTATTTTTACACCATATTTTTCCAAAAGATTAACTAAGTCCATCATGGATTTCGCATCATCACAATGTACTACCAGCTTTTTTTGTTGATCGAAAACAGCTTTCATGGTTTCAAATTTCAAGTTTTTGCTGCCGACCTCTTTTTTCTTTGAATAAGCTTTAGCCGCCTCAAAGTATACACGAATCGCTTCCAGGTTTTTATCGTAATTTTTATTTAATTCGGTACGGCCTTTTTGTGCCCACCATCCGGTGTATCTCAGACGGTTTGGCCAACGTAAGTGTACGCAATTGTCAAAAGCCAAGGTAGCATCTTCCCAATTGTCGCCGCTTGTATACACGATCGAAGATTGGCCCGAAATACGGCCTCCTTCCGGAACAATCTGAGCTAACAAAACACCATTTGAGCGTACAGTGGGGACCACATCAGAATCGGTATTGTAGGCAATGACAGAACGAATATTCGGATTAAAATTTCCTACTTCTCGATAATCACGTGTTGCCCTAACGGCTTGTATTTCTTCGAGGCCAAGACGCGTGTTTGCTGCTATAAAACCGGGGTAGATATGTTGTCCTTGACCATCTATTACTTTTTCATAAGCAGCTTTAGCTGAAGCATCAGCAGGGGCGATTTGATCAATTTTACCTGATTTTATACCCATCATTCCATTTTTAATGACTTTGCCATTGCCAATATGTAGGGTAACATTGGTAAATAAGATGCTGTTGGTTTTGTTTTGCGCCAGACTAAATTGGCTAACAACAACAACTATTAATATCCAGAGTATTTGATTATTAAGTTTCATTATATAAAAATTTGTTGTGGCGATGATACAATTTAATAATTAGATAGATTGACTAACGTTGCTGCAGAAGGTCGACATTAAAATCGACATATTTGTTGCAGTCTGTATTGCCACAATGATAATGCTGTTTGGGTTGATATATTGCAGGTTGTGTTGCTTGGCCAGCTATTTTAGCGGCGAGCATTTTTTGAATGAGTCGACTGCGTTCGGCTTTAATTTGTTGACGTTTTAACTCATCCGTCTTTTTGTCGAACAAGCAAATACCGTCTACAAAGGTTTTTTCTGCTTTTGCGTAGATCGATAAAGGGTGGTCGGACCACAAAACTATATCAGCCTGTTTGCCTACTTTTATCGAACCTATTTTGTCGTCCATATGTAATAGTTTCGCAGGGTTAATAGTAACCATTTTTAAAGCAGATGCTTCCGACATACCACCATATTTTACCCCTTTAGCCGCCTCCTGATTTAGTCTTCGGCCCATTTCTGCATCATCAGAATTGATCGCGACAACAATACCCATTTCGTCCAAAATCTTAGCATTGTATGGAATAGCATCTAATACTTCATATTTATAGGCCCACCAGTCAGAAAAAGTAGAGGCGCCAGCCCCATGTTCTTTCATTTTGTCTGCTATTTTATAACCCTCTAAAATATGTGTAAATGTATTCAACCTAAAATCATACTTTTCGGCGATACGCATCAACATTGTAATTTCGCTTTGTACGTAGGAGTGACACGAAATAAAGCGTTTTTTGTTGATAATTTCCCACAAAGCCTCTAGTTCTAAGTCTACTCGTACGGGTTTGTCAGCCTTAAGGGCTTTTCCGTATTCATAGGCCCGGGTGAAATGATCTTCATAGACCTGTTCAACACCCATTCTAGTTTGAGGGAATCGTGTAGTGGCATCTGAACCCCAGTTAGATTGTTTTACGTTTTCTCCCAAAGCAAATTTAATAAAGCCATCAGCACCCTCGTGTTTCATGGCTTCAGGCAAGCTTCCCCACCTAAATCGAATCAGGGCAGACTGTCCCCCGATTGGGTTGGCAGAGCCATGTAATAATTGTGCAGCGGTAACACCACCCGCTAATTGTCGATACATATTGATGTCCTCGGAATTAACTACATCGCCAATACGAACTTCAGCAGAACTCGCTTGGGTTCCTTCATTAACTCCATAATTGATACATATATGGGAGTGTTCATCAATAATGCCTGCCGTTAGGTGCTTGTTGCTTCCGTCTATTTCTTTAGCTCCCTTGGGATTTATGTTTTTGCCAATCTTTGCAATTTTTCCATCTTTTATCAAAACATCTGTATTGCTTAAAACACCTTCTTTTTCACTCGTCCATACCGTCGTATTTTTAACCAAAACCGTTTCCTCTACCGGTATTTCATCTTTGGCAAACCCATAAGGCGACCAAGGGTATAGAACCATACCTTTTGTGTCATCAATTACTGTAGGCATAGGGTTTTCTTTGGCCTCTATATTTTTAATCTTGTTTGCGCTCCATTGAATCCAGTTGCCATTTGATTGGGTCGCTTGACCCGACCATTTTTGGCCGGCAACCGTACCCGACAAACGATACATTTCTTTTTGTTCGACCGAATCAGCATCAGGGCTGAACGAAAAGACGATATTTTGATTTTTGTAACTGTATTTTAATTTTTTGACTTCAGCACTGTTATCCGAAGGGTTTAGTTGTAGCGTCATCTTTGGTGAACTTGCCTGTCCTTTTATTTTCAAAAGGTAGGTTTTGTTGTTGATTTTTAAGTCGTATTCTCCCAACAATTCAGCAGCGCTCCAATCATTAATCAAGTGGGCTTTGCCTTTTACCCAATTCTGAAACAAAACCGTTTTTTCTTTCAAAATATTATCCGATGTGATAATGAAATTTGCTATTTTACCTGTTTCTAAGCTACCAATTAAATGATCCGCCTTGATTAATTTAGCCGGGGTTAATGTCAGTGCCCGAAGCAAATCTGCTTCGCTTAAACCATGTTGAAAAGCAATTCTTGCCATTTTCCAAAAACTGCTCTTGTTTTTTAGGATATCGGTACTCAAGGCAAAGGGGATATTGGCTTTGACTAATGCAGCCGGATTTCCAGGAGCCAATTCCCAGTGTTTCATTTGAGTCAAGCTCACTTTTTCTGCGTCAAAAGGATCGCTTACATCATAGGCTTTCGGAAAAGCTAAAGGTAAAACAACAGCAGCATTAGACGCCTTGATGGCATCTAAGCGAAGGTATTCATCTCCAGCACCCCGCATTATATACTGTATCCCAAATTCGTCACCTATTTTGTCGGCGCGTAAAAAATCGAGTCGATTAGATACTTCAAAAAACTGTGGTAGTTTTTGAAGCGCATTCCAACGTTCTAACGAAATATTATACCCGCGGTCATCGGTGTTTTTGGTATACCATTGTCCGTCGTTATAGGTTTGCCGAAGCAAGGCAATAGCCCCCATTCTCGAACTTGGATACTGTTGTTTAGAACTTCCTTTACTAAACGAATAATGCGCAGCAGATTCAGATTGAATAATCATATCATGTTCGTTCTCTTCCCCTAGCAAAACCAAGGCTGAAGAACCTCTTGCCATGCCATCGCGTTGATGCGTCAGGGTGGTGCCAAACCCAAGACTACGCATTGTTTTGGCCGATTTAGGGTCAACCTTAAACAACATTGAAGCCGATTGTTCGGGCTTTAGGGCTTCATTCCAGCTATAAGCGCCCTCTTTTTGAGAAATTCTTCTAGGTCCGCGACTGTTGCTCGCCAAGGGTTCGACTTTTGGCATACCATAGTTAGAGGACAACTCTACAAAAGACGGGTAGATATACTTGCCTTTTAAGTCGATAACAACGGCATCTTCGGGGATAGATACTGCAGTGCCAACTTCGATGATTTTACCTTTTTTGATAAGAAGGGTACCCTGCTCAATTTTTGTGTCAGGCCCAACAATCAGTGTGGCATTCGTAAATGCGTAATGACCATCTCTGTTGTCATAAACCCCATTTTTAGGGAAGGTGGTTTGTGAAACCCCGACTATTTGATGCCCAATAAAACCTATTAAAAGCAACAAGATTCTACGATTCATTTTTGTAATTTTTAATTTAAAAAGAAAGGGATATACAACCCTATCGAACTGTATTCCTTATTATTTGTTAAATAAAACAAATTCTGGGACAAGAAAGATTTACTATTCGTATTTAAATTGTTTTATTTGTAAAAAAAACATGCATATAACGTACAAGAATTTAAAGGTAGCATATCAGGAAATGGGGGAAGGGGCATGCCTTGTCTTGCTGCACGGTTTTTGCGAAGATAGTACGATGTGGGCAGAATTTATGCCTGTTTTGGCAAAAAATTATCAAGTTATAGCCATAGATTTGTCAGGTTTTGGCAATTCTGACCTTTTAGAAGACCCTAGTATTGAGGCAATGAGTGCAGCTGTAGCAGCTTTGTTGCATCAAAAAAAAATCCATAAATGCGTCATGATAGGGCATTCTATGGGAGGTTACGTAAGTTTGGCATTTGCGCACAAATATGGTTCTATATTATCTGGTTTGGGCTTGTTTCATTCGCACCCTTACACCGATTCTGTAGAAAAGATTAAGAACAGGCGCAAAACAATACGATTTATTCAGCGCCACGGGATTGCCCCTTTTGCAGGGCAATTTGTCCGCAATTTATTTGCACCTACTTTTGCAAAGTCAAATGAATTGTTCCTAGAAGAATTAATTTACAAAACAAGTATGCAACACGATGACGCTGTAATTGCGGCTTCTATGGCAATGATCGGTCGGAAAGATTACAGTGATGTACTTACCAAATTGTCCTGTCCTGCGTTATTTATTGTAGGTTGTCAAGACAATGCTATTGCCCTGCAGCATAGTTTAGCACAATTAAGTTTAGCTTCTGTGGCCTCTGTTCATATTTTTGAAGATGTTGGGCATATGGCTATGTTTGAAAAAAAAGAAACTTGCATACAGATTGTTGCTGATTTTGTAGATTTTTGTGAGTGTTTTCAGAACCATCAAGCCTTGGTTGGTACAACAAACTAAAATTAGATGTATTATTTTATTTTTATCCTACTATCTTTAAGCTTTTGGCTTTCGGGCTGTCAAGAAAAAGTAACGGGCTGCATGCACCCTCGGGCCATCAATTTTGATCCGGAAGCCGACGAAAGTGGAGCCTGTAATTTTTATGAGCTTGTTTTAGAAATGCAACATTTTACGTCGGCTACAACAAACGACACCCTTCTGTTAGGGGACACGCTTTATGATGCGTTAGATACGGCTTTTATTCTCAATTCTTTTGCTATTTTGTGTTCTGAGACATCTCTGATTCAAACCGCACAGGCAACGCGTATGCGTGGGGCCGAACAATTAAGTATGTCGCGTGTTGATGGTAGCGAAATTCAGGTAGAAGATAATTTTTTTATTATTAGCCCCGAAATTTATAGTTACAATATTAGCGAATGGAAAGAGTTAGGAAGCTTTGATAGTGTGCAGTTTTTTGTGGGTACAAACAGTATTCTTGAGGCTGCCGACCCTTCGTCGGTCAGCGAACAAAATCATCCTTTGTCTAACAGCTCAATTCCCTACCTATTTGATGAAGATTCATCGGCGTATTTGGCCTTGGATATCCAACTAAGTTTGGTACACGGTGCACTTCAAAAAGAACTAAAACTTGTTAATTATTTGAAATTAGCTTTACCGTTTAATGGAGCTGTTGTGGATGGCTCAAATACCATCTTGCCCCTACGTTTAAATTACGATGTATTATTTAATAATGTATCTGTATTCAACGATACCGAGGCAGAAATCCAGTCCAAATTATTACAAAATATAGCCAACGCTATTAGCACTTTTTGATGTATGAAAAATTATTTAATTAGCCTTTTTTTTGCCTATCTGATGCTCGTCTTGTGGGGCTGTGCTGCTCCTTCGGAAACAAAAACGATCTTGAAAAAAGAAAATATTCAAGGAGAAACGATGGGTACTACATTTTCGATAAGCTATTTAGATAGTACGTCCGTGGATTTCATGGATCCTTTAGAGCAATTACTCATTACCTTTAATCAGTCGGTATCTACCTATATTAGCGATTCTGAAATATCTAAATTTAATCAATCCGATAGTTTAATAACGGCAAAAGAAGGACACTTTTTTCGAAATTATGCCCGAGCTTTTAAGGTTTACCAAAACACAGACGGTTGGTTCAATCCTGCTGTAATGCCCTTGGTGAACTATTGGGGCTTTGGTTATCAAACGAAGGATATTGTGCAGCAAATAGATAGTACTGCCGTAGAACGATTGCTGCAATTGGTACAGTTTGATGCTGTAAATGTCCAAGAAAAAGGAGATTCAATGATTCTTAGTAAGACGGTCGAAGGCCTGGAACTTGATTTTAGTGCCATCGCCAAAGGAGACGCTGTAGATGAAGTAGGTCGTTTGTTAGAATCGAAGGGGATTATGAATTATTATGTAGAAATTGGTGGAGAAATTCGCGCAAGAGGGCATACTGCTTCGGGCTACCCTTGGCGCAGTGGAATACGACAACCACAAGAAGGAACTGCCGCGCAATCTGTTCAAGTAGGCATACAGCTAGAAGATTTATCGGTCGCCACTTCGGGTAATTACGAGAATTATTTAGAAGACAAAACTACTGGCCAGAAGTATGCACATACGATAAACCCAAAAACAGGCTACCCCGAAAAAAACAGCTTGTTGAGTGTCTCGGTTTTTGCTTCCGATTGTGCAACGGCTGATGCTTATGCAACCGCATTCATGGCAATGGGTTTTGAAAAGACAAAATCATTATTGAAGCAAATGCCCGAACTCCAGGCTTATTTAATATATGCCGATACGAATGCAAGTTTGCAAGTATATGCTACCGATCAATTCGAAATGCTGAAATTGCCTCAATAATTTATTCGATTACCGAAACTTTGAGCATATTGGTTTTTTTCTTGTCTTTGAGCGGCATTGAACCGGTATTGATGACAACATCTCCCTTCTTTAGGTGTCCAGAGGTTTTGAGCAATGCTTGTACATCGCGTATTGTTTCATCAGTACTTGTGTATTTGTCGTAATAAAAGCAACGAATGCCCCAGACAAGATTGAGCGTATTAAGCATGTTTTCGTCAGACGAAAAAATAAATACATTTGCTTTAGGGCGATAACTAGAAACCATATAAGCGGTATAGCCAGACTTAGTCATACCAATGATACATTTGGCATCTACTTGGCGTGCAATACGACAGGAATTATAGCAAATGGCGTCGGATAGAAAAGAATCTGAGTCTTCGTCTGGAGTCAGGCGACGGTAATATATACTATCCATTTTTTCGGCTTCCTCGATAATGTTGTTCATCGCCTTAACTACCTTGACAGGGTGTTGGCCCATTGCGGTTTCTCCACTCAGCATGACGGCATCAGTACCATCTATCACGGCATTAGCCACATCAATTATTTCGGCGCGTGTAGGTGTTGGATTCTTAATCATACTATCCATCATTTGGGTAGCTACAATTACAGGTTTAGCCTTAGAGATACATTTTTCAATAATCATTTTTTGAAGAATGGGTAATTGCTGCATCGGTACCTCTATACCTAAATCACCTCTAGCTACCATGATTCCATCAGATGCCTCAATAATCGCATCTAAATTTTCGATAGCTTCGGGTTTTTCGATTTTGGCAATGATTTTGGCGCGGTGTTTTTTAGATTTAATAATGGTTCTTAATTCGTGGATATCGTTGGCCGAACGAACAAAGGATAAAGCAATCCAATTAAAGCGGTGTTTAAGCACAAAGTCTAAATCGGCTAAATCTTTCTCGGTTAGAGAAGGCTGACTAATAGTAGTTTGAGGCAAATTAACGCCTTTTCTAGACGCTAGGTACTCTCCATACAAAACCTCGAGTTTAACGGTATCAATACCGTTACTTTCTTTTACCAATAACTGGACATTTCCATCATCTATCAAAACTTTTTCGCCTACTTTCACATCTTTGGCAAATTGTTCGTAACTCATGTATACCTTCTCGGCTGTTCCGAGGCACTCTTCGTTAACAAAGGTTAGAATATCGCCTTTCTTGAGTGGAATTTTACCGTTTTCCATTTCGCCCACGCGTAATTTAGGGCCTTGTAAATCAGCAAGTATCGAAATGGTGGTTTTGTATTTTTTATTGATGTATTTTATATTTTCATAAACTTTCAAGTGGTCCTCATGTGTTCCGTGAGAAAAGTTTAGACGAAAGGCGTCAACCCCCGCCTTGACTAAGTTTAAGAGGGTGCTGTAGCTGTTTGAGGCAGGGCCAATCGTAGCTAAAATTTTGGTTTTTTGAAAGTTGCTTATTTCCATGTCAGGTTGTTGTTTTTTTCGTAATTTGGTTCTCGAAGTTTTAAGTTAAGAATTCTTTGATGAATGCAAACACAATTCTGTGATTTATTTTAATACGCTTAGATGAAAAAGGATATAGTATTAGTTACCGGTGCTACAGGTTTTGTTGGGTCGTACATTATTCGATATTTAGTACAAATGGGCTATCAGGTGAAGGCCTTAAAACGAAAAAATAGTCCGATGCAGTTGGTCGAATCTGTCATAGATAAGGTAGATTGGCTAGAAGGGGATATCTTAGATTTACCCTTTTTAGAGTCTAGTTTAGAACAGGTAGATATGGTTATACATGCTGCTGCTATGATATCATTTCATCCTAAAGAGGTGGATGCTATGATGAAAGTAAATGCTGAGGGAACGGCAAATATTGTCAATGCAGCCTTACATGTTGGCCTAAAGAAATTCGTGCATCTAAGTTCTATTGCAGCCCTAGGCCGCAAGGAGTTTCAAAAAAATATAGATGAGTCTGTTAATTGGGAAAATTCTAAATTAAATTCTAACTACGCAATCAGCAAATTTAAAGCAGAATGCGAAGTATGGCGGGGAATACAAGAAGGTTTAGATGCGGTCATCATTAATCCCTCTGTAATAATTGGTGCGGGCTTTTGGAATAGTGGTTCTTGTAAGCTTTTTAGTAAAATGTGGGAGGGGCTTGCTTTTTATCCGCAGGGTGCTACCGGGTTTGTAGATGTTAGAGATGTCGCACAAGTGAGTATTGCACTTATGGAAAGTACAATTAAGGCTGAACGCTTTATTGTTAACGGGGCCAATTTATCCTATCGTTCATTTTTTCATCAAATTGCGGTAGCAATGGACAAAAACCCACCTTCAAAACAGGCCAACCCTATTGTTTTAGCAGTCTTGTATCGCATCGATTGGCTATTAATGAAATTATTCAATAAAAGCCCTTTGCTAACCAAAGAAACAATTCGTACGACGAAAGAACAATTTGAGTACAGCCATCAAAAAATTGTTGAAGCTATTGACTATCAGTTTATCCCTTTCGAAGAAAGTGTAGAAGAAACCGTTCGGGAATTTGTAAAGAATCAATCGGAAGGGCAATCGTTCGGCTTCTTGAACGTGTAAGTATTGTTTTCTGAAGACTTACTTCACAACTATTTCTATTTTTTAAACTTTCAAAATCTTTTGAAAGCTAAAAAGATTCTTTATATTTAAAGCATGGAATTAGACGAAGCAAAACAAAAATTTATACAAGCTTGGGGTACTTTAGGGTCAAATTGGGGCATCAATAGAACGATGGCACAAGTGCACGCCCTATTGTTGGTCTCTCCCGACCCTCTATGTGCCGACGATATCATGGATATTCTGAAAATTTCAAGAGGCAATGCTAATATGAACATTAGGGCCTTGATTGATTGGGGACTTGTCTACAAACAGCACAAAGCCGGCGAACGCCGTGAGTATTTTGTGAGCGAAAAAGATATGTGGAAAGTTGTACGCCAAATTATCACACATCGCAAAAAAAAGGAATTAGAACCTGTTTTGAGAATTCTTGCTGAATTGAATGATGTTGAGGGCGATAGCCCCGAACGAAAAGAGTTTTTAGAGGTCATTCAGGATATCGAACGTTTTGCAGGAAAAGCAGACAGAACACTCGACAAATTAATTCATTCGGATGCTAATTGGCTAATGAGTACATTTATGAAAATGATGTAAAGGAGCTCTAACCAAAAACCGTCTGTAAAATACCCACCGACTTTAAGTCACCAAAATTAGCCATGTGGTACTTGTAGTACCGTAACATATCTTCAATAAACAACCTTCTATCCGCTGTTTTTATGCTTTTTTCTTCGGCTGTTTGGCTATCTATGTCAATGAACTGCTTCAATAAAAAGCTATTTTCCTTAGAAAAAAAGTAAGGGTGCCCTAGGGGTTCTTCTGCACAAAGTGTACCTGCGGAATAATCAAAAAAAGCTTGTGTTTGTCGTGGACTTACCTGTGGTGCAATACCAATAAAATTGGCGAAATGAACCAGAAACCAAGCGGGGAAATTTAGAATAGAGGCCTGTTGGTCCATGGTGATATAGGCCTGTTGAATAAAATCAAATAAGGGAGGATTTGATTCATTTTCTCGGATAGATTTTCGAATTATTTCTGTTATGAAAAGCCCTACGGTTCCTCTTTTGATATCATAAGGTAATTGTTGGTATATATATGCAGCTTTGGCTTCTTTAATGCGGTGCATTTGTTTGGCCTCGTTGTAATAAACAACAAGGTCAAGCATAGACATAACCCGTAATATTGCAGGGCTAAAATTAGGCTTTTTTTTTCGAACACCATTGGCAATAAATGTACAAAGGCCCCATTCGAAAGTGTAGACATCGCAAATAATGCTTGTTTCTGAGTAATTTACTGTCCTTAAGACAACCCCAGGTGTTTTTTGTAGCATGTGCTGGTGTATGGTATTAGAAAATATGGCTGTACTTGAGTGAAAAGCTTCGTGGGGCACCCATTTGAGCTGGTCGAGGGCTGTATTCTTCGTTTAACGCATTTTGAATGACAAAATTTACTTTTTGTTTTTCATTAATGTTATATCCTAGGCGGATATCCCATGTCCAATAGCCCGCAGTGTGATTGGAACGGTAGGTTGATACGCCTTTAGAGATAAAGTCAAAATCAAAAATAAGATCGATGCGTTGCATAAAACTCGTATAGTTGACTGCGGTTCCAATTGTAATACCGAGTACCTCTGTTTCTAAATCCATTCTAAAGGTGTGCAAGTTCCTGTATTTAAGTACATAGTTAATATCAGTATTTCTATTCAGACCGTTAAAAAAGGTCTTGAAAAGAAACCCTATATAATTGCCTGCGTCTTTCATTACGCCTGAAGGTTCGCTGAGGTCGGCAGGGCAGCTATACGTATAGCCTCCCCAAATCCGAAGCGGAATTTTTCCGATTTTTCCGGCACTTTTAGCCGAAATTTCCCAGCCTGCTATTCGTGCTTCACTCACATTTACAAAACTAAAACCGAAGCCTTGTGGATAATTATCAAGGGCAAATTCGATCATGTTTTTGTACTCCATCCAGAAAAAAGCAATATCAGCATAAAAATTCCATGCCCCAAAATTTAAGGTGCGTCGATAAGCAATTTCGCTAGTCCAACCTGTTTCGGGAAGCAAATCTGCATTGGGGAATATACCAATACTAAGTGGCCCTTGAACGGGGATTTTTTCATTAAAAAACTGCTCTGCCATAGAGGGGAATCGAAAGCCTTGCCCAAACGAAAGGCGTATATAATCGTTGTCTGAAAGGGTAAAGTTAGCGCCGGCCCTAAGGATAGGTAGGGTAGGTGTAAAGTCGCCGTTTACAATATAACCCTCCCATCGAAGGCCTACTGTAAGCGATACTATATCTTTAAACTTTTTGTCTAATTGAGCATAAGCCGCCATACTGCCGGCGGTAAAAAGGGCGCGTTCATTCGAAGGGGCATTGATATCGGCAAAAAGAATACTGTTTACGTGATAATACTGACCACTAGCCCCTGTCGTAAGTATAAATTGTTTGGGGAATTCACGTTGAAATTGATACTCTAAACCCATGATATTACCCTCAGAATCCGGACCACTTTGAGCCCTTGCTACCCGAAACCATCTAGCCCTTATGTCATGTTTGTTGTTGTGTTGATCAAAGGCCGTTATATAGGGGTCAAAGGTTGTTGAAATGTAACGGTCACGCGTAATATTTGATATATTAATGTAGGCATTTTCCAGCATATCTAGCGACATGAAGAAACGCCCCTCCTCGTGGTACATGATGTTTCCGTTCAAACCAATCGAGATTTTTCCATCGGATTTAGGCAATCGATAACGGCTGTTGAAGTTGAAACGAAATCTACGCTCGTCGACATCTTTGATAAAGCCATTTTTTAGATGAATATTGCCGCCTATAACCAAATCGAAATTCTTGTTAAAACGTTGGCGATGTGCAAAATATAGGCCCGTAAAAAAGGGCATTTTACTTATGCCGTCTTCGGGTTTGTACCAACGCATATAATCTAATTTAGGTTGATCATATACACCAGAATACAAGGAGAAAGCTGTGTAAGGTTTGTCCCCTTTAGGGTACGCTGTTCTTAGATTGATGACACCGTTGAGTGCACCCGAACCATACAAAACAGAAGCAGACCCCTTAATGATCTCAATTTGTTGTGCATTTTCTATCGGCATAAAATTCCACTTTACATCGCTCAGTTCGGCAGATAATAACGGTTGCCCATCGGTAAGGAATATAACACGACTACCGACACCATAGGCATATCCGGCACCGCCACGGATGTTGATTTGTCCGTCTGTTACTTGCACCCCAGAAGTTTTTTGGACGATTTCATCTAAACTAGTGACGTTATTGTTCTGTAGTTCAGTGACGCCAATTACATCGATAGATACGGTGCTTTCCTCAAGTCTTTTTTCGTATTTTCCGTCGGTTACAATAATAGTTTGATTCGAGATGAGTTCTGTACCAAGATTGATGTCGAGTAGGATAGGGTTTGTTCCATCTAGTTCAATTAATTTTTCGATAGATTCGTAGCCGATGTAAGAAAAAACTAAAGTATAGCTACCTTTCTCGAGAGATAATTCGTATCGTCCATCAAGGTCGGTAACGGTGCCTTTGCTTGCCCCTTTGATAAATACATTGACGCTCATTAAAGGTGTTTCACTTTCTTTCTCGAGAACAGTTCCGCTAATAATAGTTTGTGCCATTGTGCTAAAAGTCACAAGGCATAGAACAAGTAAAAATAGATTTTTCATCATAACGAATTGTGTGAATATAGACTTTAAAGGCCTAATTTATAGGGGACTTCCTGTAAAATAGTCAATAATTACTGAACTATCAAGATTTGCTTGACTAAGCTTTGCTAAGCAGATTTAAATAGCCTTAAAAATACGCCTTATTAGAAGGTATATTATTTTTTTGACAAAAAAAAAAAGGATTCAGCATTTGCTGAATCCTTAGAAGATTATCGTTGTAATGAGCTATCTGTCTTATTCTTGGTGACTGATAGTTACTGATTTTTCCAACTCTTTTCCTTGCTCATCTTTCAAACGGAAAACATAGTCACCGCTTTCGATAGAGTTTACGTTTAATGCTTTGTAGTTGTTACCTTCAGTAATTTCCAACTGATTGTTAGCAACCATACCAAAACCTTCTTCGTCGAACATTTCTACAGTTAGGTTTTTAGCATTTTCTGTTTCAATCCCAAAGATGAATACACCATTCTCAACAGGCTCGTCAGACATTACAAAATTAACGTCTAATAGTTGAGCTTCTTTATCTGCAGCCATTAGGGTCTGATTGATGTTCATTAGGGCTTGTGCATCGTCATCTTCTTCAGCATTCATTTCTTGCATGTCTAGAATATCAGATGGGCTCAATGTGATCTTCTTTCCTTGGAAAGTGAAACTCATTTGTTCTGCCTGACCTGATCTTGTGAAGTGTGTACTTTCGATGTTGATAAGTTCAGTACTTGCTTCAGGGTTAGAGCAAGAAGTGGTAAACATAATGACTGTAAGGCTAAGTGCAAATAGGCTAATATACTTTTTCATAGTTAATTTATTATTTAGATCCGTTTATTAAATATATGTAATACAATAGTTAATGCAATGTAAAAGTTGTTTGTTACCCTTCTTGTTAAGAAAAATAAAAAAAACTTATAAAAAGATTTAATTAATTCAAATATATAGCTTTATGCTTGAAAATAAAAACTTGTTACCGCTATTTGAATATTAAATAAAAAAAACAAGACTAAAATGAAATGATATTACGGTAATAGGCTAGTTTTTAGTTGTTAATGATCAAGAATTAAGGCATAAAAACAGCTGAACAACTGTCGGCAATTCCGTTGATAGTATCGCTCAGGATATAGTTCAGCACAATAGTACTATCAACAAAAGAACCACTGCCTTTTAGAATGAGATTAGCGGTTAATGTCGTATCCACCACAAAAATACTTGAATTGTTAAAACGGCCTGCAAAGGCTTGAGTAATATTGCTGCCCAACTGATCGAACTCTATAACGGTCGCTGAAAGTGCACTAACTGATACAGGGTAACTATACATGCCTGCATTGCTTCCGGTACAACTATCACTGACGTTGTAGTTGCCTACAAATTTTTCGGTCCATGTCTGATTGCAAATATCAGAAGAATCGCGTAAGTAGCCCCTTGAACATATACAAAGTCCTGTAACAGTGTCACAAACTCCATTGTCGCAATTGACGCCTTCGCAAGGGTCAGAATCACAGGCAGCCAACAACAACAAACACATCAGCAATAAGCAGCTGAATTGATAAATAGATTTCATTTTAACGTAATTATAAATTCTTAAATGTAGTCTAATTTTTAACGGTTTCGGCCGTACTTTTCATGGCTAGATACCCAATCTGAAGAAGAAATAGCCGAACCTAATGAAATTTCACCAGCCAAAACAACCCCGGCAATTATTTCAGCTAATTTGTTTACTTTGTTTTTTCCATAACAACCCAATATATCTAAGCATTCTTTTTGAGTAGCTAACCCAGTGCCTCCACCATAAGTAGCAATGATTAAGGAAGGAATTGTTATTGAGATATACAAATCGCCTTCTTTGGTGATTTCTGTATAGGCAATGCCCGCCGAAGATTCCGAAACATTAGCAACATCTTGTCCTGTAGCAATAAATATAGCCGTAATAGCATTGGCAGAGTGCGCACCGTTGTTGTTGGCCCCAGACAATATAGAACCAATATTAGATACGCTCGAGTGGTAGGCAAGCTGTTCAGGTTCGACACGCATGTGCTGAATCAGAACATCTCTTTTGAGGGTGATTTCGGCGGTTACTCTTTTGCCTCGAGTACGCATTATGTTTACTTGTGATGCCTTTTTGTCGGTAGCAAAGTTAGACTCTAAATAAAAGTGTTTTACTTCATTTTCTTTGTATGCTTCGAGAATCCAACTACAGGCTGCAAATGTGGCCCTTCCAACCATGTTTTGTCCAGCTGCATCTCCAGTAGAGTAATTAAACCTTAGAAAAGCAAATTTATTGGATAGATAAGGGTCAATGTATTGAAGACGGGCTATACTTGAAGTGGCTTCGGCCTCTTCTGCAATTTTACTAAAGTTTTCTTTGGTCCAGTCGACAAAATCTCTAGCAGCGCGTGCGTCTTCAAAGACAAAAACAGGGGCACGCTGCATGGCATCTCTAACTACGGTACACTTGACACCTCCCGAAAGGTTCATTACTTTTATACCACGGTTGTAAGAAGCAACTAATGTACCCTCAGTCGTAGCCATCGGCACCAAAAACTCTCCCTTAGCGTGTTCGCCGTTAATTTTTATAGGTCCTGCGAGTCCCATCGGAATTTGCGCAACTCCTGTAAAGTTTTCACAGTTTCCACTAAGGGTGTGCGGGTCGAAAGAATAGTTTTTGCTGTGGATAAGTTCGGCATTGCTGTAGGATTTAGCAAAGTCTTGCCTTGCTTTGATCGCCGATTCAGAATAATCGTCATTTTTATCTCTTGGAATAACAACACGATCTGTATTTTTAGTAGATACGCCGTCTTCAACCTCGAGTGTTAATTGACCAAAAGGATCTGCTTCAAAGGTGATTTCTAGCTTGTATTTGCCATCCTCTAAAGGAGTATGCTGGCAAATCATATCAACAGAATCTTTAAGCTTAAAACTTAAAGGGTTGTCTTTGCTGATTGATTGTGCTTGTATGTTGCTGCCATCTCCGAGTTGTAGATTTATAGCATCGAGTGCTATGTCTACGCCAGCTACTTTAACCGACTTAAGGGCGGTAAAAGAGGCGTCACTAAGTCTGTTTTTGATGCTGAATTTGATGCCACCCTCGACATTTTCAAGGCTGTTAAAGGTGTATAGTTGCTTGAGAATAAGACTTGGAATCTTCATTTTTTAATGGCTTTTAAATTATTCAATTATAAAAAAATAGATCTAAGGGTTGAATTTACAGATAGTTAGTAGGAAAACGAAACGTATAAGTAGCTTTTTATAGGGCACCACTTGCGTTTTTGTATAATACTTGGATCAAGACTTCACCCACCGCTCCCAAGCTATGTTTGTCAATTATATTCATATTATCTTTGTGGGTATGCCAATAGTGGCCAAAGGTGCCATTAGCAGAAGGATTCGTAGGGAGGTTAATGATATCAATCGTGGGGATACGTGCAATGTCATTGATAAATAAATGGTCGTCTACAATTTCATTGAAATTTTCATTTACAAACATATCGCTATATCCTAAATCGAGGGCTTCATTCCAAACTTGCGATACAATTCCTCCTGCGTGCTTAACAGACAAGCCTTCTCTTGGAAAGCGTGCCCCTTTAGAACCAACCATATCTAATAAGATTCCCATATAGGGTTTACTAACCATAGGATGTCTATTTTTGCTCCAATATTGTGAACCAATACACCAGGTGTTTTGACGATAGGGGCGCGTTGCCGAAGAAGATTCACCTTGGTCTTCTGCGTCGAAGAGGACTATATCAATACCTAAGTCGATTGCTTGAAGGCTTATTGCACGGGCTACTTCCATCAAAACAGCTACGCCGGATCCGCCATCATCAGCACCCAAAATGGGTTCGTCTTGACGCTCTTTATCTTGGTCTGCTATCCTCCTTGTATCCCAATGTGCACACAATAGTACCCGTTGCTTTTTGTCAGGATTAATAGTAGCAATTATATTTTTGATATTCATGGCTTGGTCATCGTAGCCCATTACTTCGGCTTCTTGAAATTGAGTTATCCAGCCAAAAGATTCGAACGTAGATTTAATCCAGTCAGCACAAGCGGCATGTTCGGAGGTTTGCGGCACTCTTGGTCCAAAATCTACCTGTTTTTGAACAAAAAGAAAGGCGGAGTCTCGGTTGAATACAGGAGCGGTGATCTCGGCAACTACAGGGGAAGGGGGCGTTGTTTGATTGGCTGTTTCGCAGCTATTAACAAGGCATCCTAACAGGGCAGAGATGCCCAACAAGCTTAGAAGGTTTTTCACAAGTTATGATTGTATGGGTTCGATAATTAATCTTAAACTTTTTATGCCCCGTATCGGATCAAGGCGACTATGTTGCGTTATTTTAACGCTGTATTTGCCAGGCAAATCGAATTTAGAGCGCGTCATAAAAGGAATTTTCCGTGTACATATTTCGTCCGTACATTGACCCATCCATTCTCCTTTTCTAGAGGCTAGTTCTAGGGGGTTAATTTGTCGTTGTGCCAAGCCTTCGGGGCTATAGGATTCTACCAAACAATAGACATTTTGGTAGTTGAAATTGCTTTGGTGAATTACCTCTAAAAACAAATTGTATTGAGGGAGGGTGTCCAGTATTTCAAAGTCAAAGGTGACAGGGTTTTGTGAAGACCAAGAGGCATCTTCAATAGCGTATGTTTTGTCGTAAATTGAACTGTTACAAGCATTTAAAGCTAGGGCCAAAAAGACCGCTAAGAAAAAATTGAACAACGTATTCAACAGGGCATTCGATTTAGTTTTTGTTGTTGCCATTGTTTTTACTATTGTTATTGCTATTGTTGTTGCCCGAGTTGGGGTTTTTGTTTTTTCTGCGATTTCTATTTCTATTCCTGTTTTTGTTTTTTGAAGTCGTCTTTTTCTGCTCGGCTTTAGGGGCTCCATCTTTCTTGGGCTGCCCACTGTTTTCTGTGTTCTTATTATTAACTGATTTATCTTTTGATTTATTTTGTTTGCCTTGATTCTTAGTTGAGGAATTTCTGTTTTTGCTTCCTCTTCTTTTTTTTCTGCCTCTTTTTTTAGTACTTCCAAGGTTTTTGAGTTCAAGGCTGCCGGCACCATCTACAAAGCTAAGCTCTTTTTCTTCAGGTTCAGCATAAAAGTGTATGCTTACATCTTTGAGACTTTCCGGAGTTTCCCCTTTTTTGTTCAGGTCATTCAGTTCTTTTACTTGTTCGATACGCAAAGGCTGTATTTCGGCAATTCCAAAATCAGTTTTGTACCCGAAGTACATTAAACGTTTGAAAATATCTGTTTTGATCAAGACAGCATTTCCTTTTTTTGTTTTAATAAAGTTTACGTTTTTGGGAAACTCTTGCAAAACTTCCAAATAAGCATTCAGCTCGTAATTTAGGCAACACTTCAAGCGACCACATTGACCAGAAAGTTTGGATTGATTAATCGCTAGATTTTGATAACGTGCGGCGACGGTAGAAACCGACTTAAAATCGGTTAACCAGGTAGAACAACAGAGTTCGCGTCCGCAAGAACCAATGCCGCCAATTCGAGCTGATTCCTGACGAGCACCAATCTGTCGCATTTCTATTTTTACTTTGTATTCTTTAGCAAAAACACGAATAAGTTCTCTGAAATCGACCCGGCCTTCTGCCGTGTAATAAAAGGTTATCTTACGCTTGTCACCTTGATATTCCACATCGCCAATCTTCATCTCTAGCTTTAAATCGCGTACGATTACTCTAGCACGTATCATTGCTTCCTTTTCAGACGATCGGGCATCACTCAATCGCTCCAAATCTCTTTCATTAGCAGCTCGAATAATATTAGGGAGTATAGAATCTTCTTTTTTGCGTTGTTTTTTAAGTTGCAACTTAACTAATTCCCCCGAAAGAGAAACTTTTCCAATGTCATAACCACTTGAACTACTTTCTACTGCAACAAAATCACCGGTAGAAACATGCACAAATTCAGGTTTTCTGTAGAAGTCTTTGCGAGCGCCATTTTTAAAACTAACTTCTACTAAATCGTAGTTGCCATAATCAGGCAAATCTATGTGCGAAAGCCAATCAAAAGAATTTAATTTATTACATCCACCTGTAGAGCAATTTCCTTTACTTCCACACCCTTTAGGTGTAGAGGAACTTCCCACAGAACAATTCGAACATCCCATTTAAATATATATTAGAACAGTATCGACCATGCAATAGCCGATTATAAACTGCTTGATTTTAGAATCGCAACTCAGCTCCTTTCGTTTTTGGAGTCAAGGCGTTAATTACGGAGTGCAAGGGTATTTATAGCTAGGATAGGGTCTAGTACAACATCCTCTACGTCCTATGCAAATAAATTGCAAGACTCGCAAAACTAATAAAAAAAGTGGAATATAATTTGAAGTCGGCGTTAAACTTGTCATAAAAGCCAAAACAAACGCCCGCTATTAAAATTTAATTGAAGGCCTTTAAACAATGCAAGCAAAGCCTTCTCTTCTGTCATCACCGCTCGCTTGTATCAATTCACCTTGACGATGAATACTGTGTACCCCTCCAAAAAACATAGCTTTTTGATCCCAATTGATAATGTTGAGTCGGTCATCGGCTCGATGTTTACCTACAAAACCTGGTTCAAGATTGAGTTCGTTGTGTTCGTTGTGCAGTCGAGGGGCATCTACGGCAGCCTTGACCGGCAGGTTAAAATCTATAAGATAATGTAAAACCTGTGCTATCATAGAGGGTATTCTGCTGCCACCACCTGTGCCTATAGCGGTCTGAAATTGACCAAGGGCATCGAGTACAATCGTCGGAGACATCATCGAAGAAAGGCGGGTATCGGCTGTCCAACTGTGCAATCCGTTTGGCAACAAAGAGGCTTCACCGAGCATATTGTTAAGCATAATATTAGTGCCAGGGACCATATATCCACAGCCTTCTCCGTTTGACATAGTTATGTTAATCGCATTTCCTTTTTTGTCGACAATATTAAAGTGCGAGGTGCTTCCCCATTTTTTATTCAAGTTGGTCACGGTCCTGTCGATACTAAAAACTTCTTCTGTGATTTGTTGAAGCGCCTGTACATGTTGCGGACTTCCGGCAGAATAATCATGTATTTGTCTTTGTTCAAGCTTACGCATAATCAATCCTATCAAGGTGCCGCCTATGCTTGGCAAAGGGTTGGTATGTATGGTTCTGTCTTTGTATTTGAACCGGAGGGGCGCTGATGTGCGAACCTGATAGGATTTTAAATCTTTCATCCTAATAAAACCACCTTTTTCAATGCTGTCTTTAACCAGTTGTTTAGCAAATTCTCCCTCATAAAACTCTCGTTCACCCGAAGCGATCAAAAATTCAAGGTAATCGGCCATGCCGGGCATTTTTAATGATTTGCCTACAGCAAGTGCTTTCCCGTCGGGATAAAATATCGCTTTGCTTTCTTGGCAATTGGTCATGATTGCCTTGAGTACACGTATGTCAAAGTGTTGAAAGTTATTGATAATTACGCCCTCTCTAGCAAGTTGCAGGGCAGGTTCGAGCAAGTTTTTGAGGGGGATACTTGCAAAATTTCGGTGGATATAATAAATCCCCGCAATTACACCAGGTACAGCAATCGACCCCATGCCTAAATGAAAGGTTTCGGTCGTTTCTCCAAAATTGACGACCATTGGTTTGAAGTCAATTTGATGCAGGGGTAATTTTTTTTGCGGAGTCTGACAAAAACAATCTAAAAACAAGGCTTTGCGATCGGCTGTGAAAATATTGGCAAAGGCGCCGCCTCCAGGAGAACTCATACAGGGTTCGGTAATAAACGAGGCAAAGAAAGCAGCAATAGCAGCATCAAAGGCGTTCCCGCCATCCTTTAAGATGATTTCGGCTGCCGCCGCTGTTTTGTCGTGGCCTGCGGCTATTATTCCATGCCTCATAGTCTGTCTGTTAAAGTCCCCAAAAAGTTAAGGGTAAAGATTAAGGAAGAAGCTACTTTAAGTAAATAGCGGGATAAACAGACAAGGTGTACAAAGGCTAGTACATGAAAAATGCCAATAGCGACTAAATATACAAAAACAAAGAGCTTCAGTTTATTTACAGAATATTACATTATTTTTCACGACTAAACTTTGAACGCATTGCTGCAAGGATAAATATACAATCTTTCACAAAAAAATAGACTATTTCGCGGCAGAATATCTGACCGCTTTGAAAGGCAAGAAATACTAGTTAGCGCTTGATAATAGCATACATTTTAGAGCTGTTATTAGTTAAGTTGATCAGTTTTAAGGAATAGACACCATTTGATAATGTATTTAGGGGTATGCGGTGCACTTGACCGCTGTTATGCACAGCAGCAACCCCACTTAAACTAATTTGCCCTAGTGCATTGATAATAGACCATTGATACGATTTATCAGTAGGCTGTCTAAATTGAATATTAATAAAATGCTGCGTAGGATTAGGAAATACAAGGGGATGTAGGCCATTTTGTTCGAAGTGAAGGTGTTTCCATCCTGAAAAAGAATTCGTTCCGTCCTCGTTTATGATTTTTAATCGGTAATAATTGGCGCCCTCAGCGGGTTTATTATCAATTAGAGCATACTGTAATTGATCAAGCTTAGATTCGACGCTAGCAATGTTATCGATGCTCAAAAAATCAAGGCTTCGTTGGATTTCAAAGTAGTCAATTGTTTCTACTTGAGTTATCTCCCAGTCAATTTTTGCTTCGGTTTTATTTAGTTTTTGTGCCTCAAATTGCCTGATATTAGAGGCATCTAGCAAGGTTGTAGGTGAGGGGATGATGGCAAATTGAGAGAAAGAATTGACGCTAAACTCTACAGCTATAATTCCCGATGTTGTCGAAAAAGGGCTTCCGTTAATCCCAGATAATGGCACAACTGTATGAGGAATAACGCTAACCGGCATTGTATTTAGCCCGTTTTCGTATTTCAAAACCATAATTTCAGTAGCCGGATTTAGGCTGTTGCTAGGGTTAAAAGGGTTGTTTCCCCAGTAGGTATAAGACGCCAGGCTGTCTAGTTCGTCTTGTGTAAAATACAATCGAACCAACGCTTGATCGTTGTTTTGAGGAATAACTTCCCAATGACGTTGCAAGTAGGGATTAGATTGTCCAGCAAAATTTAAAAACTGAACCGAAGGTTCAAAGTTAACCTGAGTTTGAACCAACCCTAGGGCCGTGTTGTCACTGTTATCTACCGAGTCCCTAAGGGATAAAATTGGACGTTCTTCTACCTGGTCAATGATGGCGTACCAGTCTCCTTCGTTGTCGAAAGTACAGCTTCCTGCACGAGGTACAGCAACCAAAGGTTGGGCTGTGGGAATGATTACATGCGTGTTGACAGGGTTGCTGACAAATGCATCGCCACAACCCACTGTCGAAACATTAACGGTATAGTCAAACGAACTAGCAGTGGGGTTGAGCGGTATTCTATAGCTAAAAGGACTACTCGGGTTGTTATCATCATCTGAAACTAAAATACCCGTCTGCATTCCGGTATTGTTCAAATTGTCAATCCAATTATACTCTATAATATAAGGCGAACTCCCCGTTATTTGAACTTCAAAAAATAAATTATTTCCAGTTTTACAAATCGTTACGGTATCGTCACCGATCGAAGCAGGAGGCGTTATAGGGGGGAGGCTAAAGGCCCATATACCAGTTGCAGAACCGTTGATATTGTCGCTGTTCATACCAGTTTCTATCAGCAAAAAAGGATGCATAATTTGGTAGTCTACAGGCGTATTCGGTATCAAGGAGGTGTTGGTCTCTTTGGTTGCTTTAACGTTTCGAACCTTGATATAATCCAAGCAAAAGCCGTCTCCATAGGATTTGTGAATGAAGGCGGTGTCCGTAGATGAACTAGACTCTAGGTTTATTGGACTACTTGCGCCGACATTTTTGGCCAAAATTTTACCATGAGGACTATTCAGTGTTTGTGTATTGTTGGCTAAAAGCGTATACAAGTGGCCACCGTGTAGCGCTAGGCTGTCCATGTTGTTTTGGTTGAGCAATTCAATATCGGCGTCAATTTCTAAATATTGAAACTGACTTGTACCTGTCCAATAAATAGTTTCGTCGTGATCTTGTACGTAGATATACGGTAAATCAAGGCCTGTACCCCAGCGAAATTCTTTATAACTAGCAGCATATAAACCATCTAAAAAACTAATTTTGCTATTGTTGTGCGTAATTGAAAAATTAGAGCTATTGGCTGAATTCCAGGGATAATAGCCTGGGTTTGGACGATAATAATACCCGCGCATCAAAAAAGTCCATGCACTATTACTCATATCAATGCTGCGATTGTTGCTATTGCTAGTTTCGAACCGATTGAAAATCCGAACATTTTGTCCGTTGCACTGAAGGCTGCCTGCATTAAGCCGCAGAATGCCATAGTTTCTGTTGTTATTGATGCCATTAATGAACAGACTATCTTGCAAGGTCCAAAGCCCATTAGGATTGTCTAAAATCAATGCTCGTATCATCAATGCATTACCGGCAGAGGTAATTGACCCTGATCCGATTAACCGTATATTTCCCGAATAATCAAAAGTAACCGAAGCAACTAATTGTAAGTCTCCTGCAACAAATAAATTACCCTGGCCGCTACCTTGACTATTTAGCGTAATACCTGCGGTACACAAAAAATTATTACAATAGGCATTATTATCAATGGTACAGCCGTTACTTGTAGGGCTAAATGAATTAATATCAAAAATAACATTATCTCTTGCTGAGGGTAGACAGCTGCTATCTCCGACAGAATTAGCAGGATTGTCGGTCCAGTGGCCTGGATCGGACCAGTTACCTTCAAAGTCGCTCGAGTTGCTATGTTGTGCTCTCCAGTAAAATGTTTTAGCCAATGATCCTGCGGTAAAGTTGATATTTGTATTGTTACCACCATCATTACAATCAGTCACAGTGGCTGCGTTGGTAAAATAAATTCCTTTTAGATAACTGTTTTGAATATTCACCGAACCAGAAACATTAACTTCGGAAGTGCCTCCCGTGTAAGAACGAAGGGTAGTGATATTGGTACAAGTGCCTAGCGAGTTATAATTGCCTGCAATAAATAATTCACTCCCTGTATTGTCTGAAAGGATGACTTCTACACCAGGTTTGGTGATGAAATCGCCCGATACATTCCAGTCAATTTGTTGGGTATAGCCACGACTTTGTAAGGTAAAATCAATACTTTTATTGACGGTAAGGTTACCCAATATTTGAATGCCGGCAGGATAGACAACTCGACTGTCAGCCTGATCTATAACGACGTTCGGGACGTATCCTGATACTGTCTGAACACTTCCGGTGTTTCCATTAAAGAAAAAGGTGCAATTGCCGTTATAGCTGTAGTTACTGTTGTCTGTAGCCCAACAAGCAGGCCACCCACCGCCTACAAAGTACACTCTTGTATCTGTAAAATCTCGGCCTGCAAAGCCAATGTTCCTTGCTTCAATTCCTGCATTATTCGCACGCATCATACTCGAGGGAAATGCTTGGATGGTATTCGTTTTGAGTGTGTCCACGATAGTATAATCACTGTTGCATGAAAATACAATTTTGGGATTAACGACAGTTCCGTAGGTTTTGAATAAGCGACTCGTACCCGTGTTGTTGCCATACAACACAAATCCACGACTCATTTCCCACCCTGCATTACTGCCATTTATGCTATTAAAACCATCTAAATCTACATCACCTGTTACATAAAGCGGGTGATTAATGCTTAGGGTTGGCGAGCCTGTTAAACCACTAGAACTAATGTCTTGGCAAAAGGCAGCGCTACTGAGAGAAAGTCCGTTATTGAGATTGGCAAAAGAAAGTTGATCAATGATTACGTTAGTCTCGGGGCTTGGTAAGCTTGATGCGATAGCTGCTGTAGGAGCAGGTCCCGTCTGCCAGTTATTGATGTCGTTCCAGTCATTACTTACGCGGTCTCGAAAATATAGATTAGGTTGGCAAGTCGAAAAGGTAGAACTAAAGTTTATGTTGCTGTTGCCACCGGCATCAAAAGAACTACTTGCCGAGTAGTTGCTACTAGGGTCGCCGCTAATACCATTTAAAATTACGTTGTTTATGTTAAGGGTGCCTCCGGGGGTTTTTTTACGTAAGCCGGGGTTTCCGGATCTTTTTTGTATAGACGCAGCTGCACAACCGGTAGGCCCGCTAAATAGATCGGTTTCTATAGTTACACCGTACATTAAAAGTACACTTCCAGCACCCATCACCAATTCGTTGGTACTAATCGTTCCATTTCTAGGCATTACCGGCATACAGTTTGGGCTTAGGGCAAAGTAGTTAAAATTAGAACTGTTTTCTAGGTAAAGTCGTGTCAGACCCGCATCTATGGTTACAGAGTCGTACTGAAGATTCGTCCCAAATCGGATAATATCGGTCGTGCCGCCTGGTTGAATAATTAAATGCGAGCCACTTGCGGAAAACCCAGCATAGTTTGCGCCATTAAAATCTAGGCGCCATATTTCGGGATACCAACCGCGTACATCGACGGTGATGGTAGAGTTATCCATGGTAAGGCGACGTGTCGGGTTGTTGTTTGTAGACTGGAACGCATCTATTCTTAGTTCCTGACCGTTCGTGTTCAAATGGCCCGACTCCAATATTAATGCCCCTTGGTACTTAGTAGCACTGTTGTTGTTGGGCGCTTCAAGTCGTAGCCCAGAAAGCAGCCTCAGTTCACTTGTTGGCCCCATACTCACATAAATATTGTAAAGGCTCAAAGTGTGAAAGGCTGGATCAAAATCATATTGTGTCGCATTTGCTTGGCCAGTAAAAGAAAGTGCTCCATTGTAGGAAAAATTCATTGAAGGACTCAGGTATAAAGAGCCATTAATTTGTAAGCTGCTGCTAGACGGGCCGCTTAGAGTAACGGAATTGCTAAAGGCAGGGTCCCATATCATTGTGTAGCAATTTGAAAATCCACTAATTTGCACAAGGCCATCGCTCGGGAAAGCTGCGTCGATAAAATAAACGGTATCGGTCGAATTAGGCGGCTCGCAAGCGCTGACGCCACTGTTATAACTACCTATCCACCAATTTGGTCCTGTGTTGTAGTCGGAAGTAGTTGATGCGGTAGCATTTCCTTTCCAGTAATAATTAGTGGCATGTTGTGTCTGACATTGGCCGTAACTGTGTTGGGTAAATAAAAAGGAGGGAAGTAAAAGAGAAATAAGAAGTTTAAAATACATTGGATTTGGCGATATAATGAATCTGTTTAATTCGCAACGACATAGAGAATTCTATTGCAAATTAAATCAATTCGGGTGCAGAATAATCGGGTGGTTTGGGTTCGCTTTCTGCTTTGGTCAAACACAAAATTAATTAAAATCAACGTATAAAAAGAGCCCACTTAAATATTGAACAAAAGTTTAATATTTAAGTGAGCTTTAGGAAACGATAAGTTGTAAGCTAAGTTACTATGTCGAGTGAAAACGCTTAAATTTTAATACTTTCCAATCGGCTTTTAATCTCTTCAACTATTTTAAGTTGTTCTTCGATGCTTAAAGAAGTTTTACTTTGGTCTTCGTCATTTTTTTTGAGTGCATCTTCCCCTTTCAAAATATTTTCTTCCATCTTTAAAATAGTCGCTTTATAATCCTCGATATCTTTCTCGCCCTGAACTTTTTCTTTTTCTAGTTTTTTGAGGGCATCTTCTAGGTCTTTGAGTGCTTTTTCTGCTTTTGCTAGTTCTTGTTCAATCATGTCAGCAGAAACCTGATTGGCAAACAATTTTAAGAGTTTTTCGCCAGCAGGATAACGTTCGGAATGGTCTTTAGACGAAAGATAAGAAACGCCCAAATTAAACCAAACAGAAATAGCGGTACCGTCTGCGCCGCGTTCTTCAACTTTTGCTATAATATCTACCGTATTGTCACTCATTTCTTTGATAGTAGCATCATCCGTCATGTATTCGTTTGCCCTTCGATCAAATTTGGTTTTTCCACGATACTTTTTCATAAATTTACTCCAGGCTTTATTGACCTCTTTTCCGGTTGTTCCGGGCAACTCCATCACCAAAGCATTGAAACTTCCTTGGCTATTTGCTTTTGTTTCCTCTTTGATAGAGGCTTCGATTTGACAATCAGCGTAATTTAAGCAGCATATAAATGCTATTAATGTAAGCATTAACGATTTCATAAAATTTTGTTTTTGTGTATTAAAAAATACGATTATGATATTTTTTTATCTATATTATCTAGTGTATAAGTAAATTTAAACCGGAAGATAGTTTGTGTGCTTTAGGGCGGCTTTGTTTGTCTTTGGCCCCAAAACCGATTTTTTTCAATAAAAATAGCCCTTTTGTATCACTAAAGTCTGACTAAAATAGTCAAAACTTATTATCTTGATAAAGATTCAAATAAAAAATGAATTTAATATCAATAAATAAGCCTAAATTTACTTATTAATTGCCCCTTGTTTCTGTGTGGTTGCATTTGCTACTGACTTTTTAATTAGGTCGAACGAAAATAACTGTTTTTCAAATTAAAAATATTATGAGATTTTTACTATTAGTTCTGATACTTTTTCCATTATCCAATATTTGTGCCCAAAAAATCATACACCTCAAAAAAGGAAATGCTTTTTACAAAGATAAGGATTATCCTAGTGCTGTTTCAGAATACGAACAATTGGCCTTGTCGGCTTCAGGTGTTCGTTTGTTGGGGGTGGATGCTAAAATGAATTTGGCGGATTGTTACCGGGTTTTAGAATATCCTTTTAAGGCCCAAAAGCTTTATGAGCAAATTATCAAATATGCTGATGATAGGATGCGGGTTTATTTGGAGTACGGAAAAGTCTTGATGTCTTTGGGACAATACGATGCGGCAATAAGACAATTTGAAATTTATGCCGAAAAAAATATTAAATCGCTTGAACCAGCTAAATTAATCCAACAATGTAGAGACATTGAAAACATTGAGCCGCTTTTTTCTGGAGTAGATTTGGCTTTTCAGGCAGCGGTAAACGATTCTACCACCAAGCAAATCGGTGTAACTTACTACGGAGATGCAGTGGTTTTTGCCTCTGATGAAATAAGTGAAGAAGTAGGAGATATGCGCAACAAAAATTATCTAAACCTTAGAGCTTGTGGCCTAGATAGTGAAGGTAATTTAAAATTATCCGACAAATTTTCGCACTCGCTTAACGGACACGATCGTCATGATGGACCGGCTACTTTTACTAGAGATGGTATTAAGATTTTTTATTCGCAAAGCGTCAAAACCAATAATGGAGGAACGGCATTGCAAATTTGGAAATCTTTTTTCAGGGACGGAAAATGGTCAGATGCTACGCCACTCCCTTTTTTACTGCTTGGTTCTAACTTTACACATCCTTCTTTGTCGGCAGATGGCAAAACCTTGTATTTTTCTTCAGATATGAAGGGCTCTATTGGCGGCTTTGACATATGGGTAACAAATTATGAAGATGGTCGTTGGACAGCGCCTAAGAACCTTGGTGCCGAAATAAATACAGACCAAGACGATTCTTGGCCTTTTATACACCCCGATGGAGATTTGTATTTCTCTTCAAAAGGGCATCCTGGCTTTGGTGGCTACGATGTGTTCAGAACGCGCCCTTTAGGGAACGGAATAGATTGGTTGCCAATAGAGAATCTAGGACAGCCTTTTAATTCATCATTTAATGATATTTCATTTATCATGGCTGATGATCAGACAAGTGGTTTTATGTCTTCTAATCGCTCTAAGAGCTATGATATTTTTAAATACAGCCTAAAAGACGCCGAACGTCAAACTTTGCCAGATGATATCGGACCCAGAAAAAGTACGGGTATGTCTGAGGTTGGGCATGAGGCGGTTTTGGATGCAGAGTTTCCAGAACAACCGGATGAAATGACAGATGTTGAATATGTAGAGTATCTCAAAAGACTAAACGAAGAGGGCAAGTTGGATTTGCCTAACGCTAATCCGGATCATGTTGACACTCAAAACTATATTGACAAAGTAACACTAGAGCAAGAAAAAAATAAACAAAACAATACAGAGACGGTTGATAATTCCAATACAACTGTCGCTGCCGAAACCAATACAAGTTCAAAAGTAGTTTTGACGGTCATCCTCAAAGTTATGGACGTGGCTAACTCAAGACCTTTATCTGATGCTAGGGTGTTGGTTAAAAATAAATTTACACAAGAAGAAAAAATAGTGGAAGCGAACGAGCGTGGTGAAGTAGAAGTTTTGCTCGAGGCAGACCAAAAATACAGTTTAATTGGACAATGCGTCGGATACAAAGAAAGTAAACTTCCTGTATCTACCATGGGCGTTACTGATTCGGACCGAGCCCAAGCTAATTTGCCATTGGCTCAAGAATAGTCTAATTCCTCTCCCCAAAAAACCTCCTCTTGATTTTTCAAAAGGAGGTTTTTTTATTTTTTTTCACTTCCTTACCAACCCTATTGAATTTAGCTTCGTTTTATTAATTGTAAACCGTTAGAAGTTACTGGGCAAATGGCTCATCTACATAATTTAGTTGCTTTAACATTACGACCTAAAAATACAAAAGCAACCAACTTACTTACTTACTTACTTACTTACTTACTTTGCAGCTTAAATAGATAAAAAGGTTATAGGCGGATTTTTCCGTTTTTTTAAATTCGAGCCGCACACATTATCATCGCTAATTTATTAGCGAAACATAGGGTAAAAAAGGACAGCATTGCTGTCCTTTTTTTGGTTATAGGGTTTTAATTCATCTATTTCTAGCTTGCCTATCAACATTTTTTTAGTTTTACACGTTGATTGAATGTAGAATGGATATATCGAACCATTTTTTTCCAGATTCCATAATGATATCTTTTTATGTATAGTATAAAAAAAGCCTTTAAAAGTATTTTTGTTATTATCTTCTTTTGGATGCATCTAAATGTTCTTGTTGCGCAAAATGATGCTGTGGCAATAGGAACTTGGCGTTCACACCTCTCGTATGAATCAATCGTAGCGGTCACCGAAAGTCAAGATGCTGTTTATTATGGATCGACACAGGCTGTTCTTAAGGTCAATAAAGAAGATTTGTCCCTAGAATACCTCAATAAAGTGAGTGGGCTAAGTGATATGGGAATTTCTACAATTGAATATAATCAATCTGAAAACCTATTAGTTGTTGCTTACAATAATGGAAATATCGATTTGTTTTATGATAACGGGGCGGTGGTTAATTTGTCGTCTATTCTAAACAATACAAGTGTAGTAGGGGACAAATCAGTCAATCATATTTTTAATGATGGGAATAAAATTTATTTTTCATGTTCTTTTGGCTTGGTAGTATACGATCTCGATATAGAAGCATTTAGCCAAACTACTTTTACAAGTTCAGAGGTAAATGCTTGTGCGAGATTAAATGACACCTTGTTTATCTCTACAAATGCTGGGATTTTTTCAGGTGTTTTGGATGGTCGAAATTTATTGGACTTTGGAATTTGGGAGCTTCAAGGGGCTGCTAATGGGCTAAATGCCATCAACTATACGTCTAAAAATATTATTTTTTTTCAAGGGAAGATTTATGCCGACTTAAGCGATACGCTTGTGCAATATTCGAATGGTCAGTGGGAACATCTAAGTGGGGTAGATTACAGAGATACGAGTTCGTTTAGTTTTTGGAAGCCTAGCGGAAATAGCGATTATATCAATAATTATAATTTTTCGCTAAGCTATGACAAAAATGATTTTATCATCACTACGAATACTAATATATATCATCGTGTCGAGGCCGACAATGCTATTTATACCCCCTATTATGCGGGTTCTTGGCGTTTGCAAGATATGGTAGTGGACCAAAACAACCTTACCTGGGCTGCAGATTTAGGCTATATTCATCATAATTTTCAATACATAAGACCCGATGCCCCCTACCGTAATTTAGTTTCGGACATGCATGTTGATCAAGACGGTGTCTTGTGGGTTACATCCTCTAACTACAACACAAATTCCGCATATTTTAATTCATTTGGTGTTTTTAAATACGAAAATGGTTCTTGGTCTTTGTTTAACAAAAGTACTCAACCCGCCCTAGATACTTTTTATGATGCGATTAGAGTATTGTCTAATCCTGACAACAACAAGGTGTATGTAGGGTCTTTTATGAGTGGTTTGTTAGAAATAGATGCTGCCGAAAACTTAACAATTTTTGATCAATACAGTCCGAATGTGCCGCTTAATGCTGCCGATGGCGATCCGCTTAGAACTAGGATTATGGGCTTGGCAGTCGATGATGATGGCACCTTGTGGATGACTAATTCACGAACCTATAATTCACTACTAGTTGCGCGCAAATTGAATGGAGATTGGAAAGCATTCCCGAGTTCAAAGTTTAACGATTACCAGGTAGAAGAATTGGCGATTGATCGCAACGGATACAAATGGATTAAACAAATAACTGGCCGAATAACGGTCTTTGATAGTGGCGTTCTCAACGACGATACCGACGACCGTTCTATTCAATTAGGCGACAATAATACAGTGCTTCCCAACAACAATATAACCACACTCAAGGCCGACAGAAATGGTGTTATTTGGGTAGGTACCAACGAAGGGATTACTATTTTTAATTGTGCATCGAATGTTATGGATGGGGCTTGTCAGGGTAACCGACCAATTATAAGCCAAGACAATTTTAATGGCTATTTGTTAGGAGGTGAAGAAATTCTTTCAATCGAGGTAGACGGAGCAAACCGCAAATGGGTAGGGACGAAAAATGGTTTGTTTTTATTGTCTGAGGATGGCTATGAACAGTTGCTTTACCTCAACAAAGAAAATAGTCCCTTGTTTGATAATGAAGTCAATAAGTTAGCTTTTGACGGACAAACAGGGATGTTGTACGTTTCTACATCTGTTGGCATTCAGTCTTTTCGTACTAGTTCAACAGTAGGGAGGCCCAAAATGAATGTAGAGTCTTGTAAATGTTTTCCTCACCCGGTTGCACCCGGCTATGATGGGCCTATCGCTTTTCCGGGTTTGGCAGATATGGCCAACGTTAAGATAACAGATATTAGTGGCCGCCTGGTTTACGAAACTACTGCCTTAGGAGGTCAAGCTATCTGGAACGGCTCCGATTACAACGGTCGAAGAGCGCAATCAGGGGTATACTTAGTTTTTGTTGTTAATGAATCAGGAGGGCAAAAAAAGGTTTGTAAATTATTGTTCAATAATTAACAACTATTTGTTACAGCATTTTTATCGAGTCATTTTTTAAAATGCAGTGCTTCTTGTGTATTTTGTGAAAATTACGCCGTTTTTGGCGCTTCGCAAACCGATCAGATGCTGTTTAATTCCCTGGTTTTTTTTATTTTTTTTATACTATTCTTTTCTGTTTGGCAATGGGCAAAACAGCGGGATACGAGTCGGTGGATATGTATTATTTTCTTTTCTTTTGTTTTTTACGGATGGTGGGATTGGCGCTTTTTGTTGCTTATCTTGTTTAGTGGATTGGTCGATTTTGGGGCAGCAAAGTACATGCACCAAAAACCCAGTCAGCGTAAACTTTTGTTGTTGTTGTCGTTATTTGGCAACCTAGGGGGGCTATCAGTTTTTAAATACAGTGCTTTTTTTGCAGGGCTCATCGATACCGCTTTTGCTGCCTTTGGTTGGTCTATTAATTGTGTCGGAAGCTTACCCGAATGGTCTTTGGTAGTGCCGGTAGGCATCAGTTTTTACACCTTTCAATCGATGAGTTATACCATCGATGTGTACAGATCAAATTTAAAACCCGTCAAAAGCGTTTTACACTTTTTTGCCTATTTGTCGATGTTCCCTCAATTGGTTGCAGGACCAATAGTTAGGGCCAAAGATATGTTGCGACAATTAGCCGAAAATCGTCGACAAACAAGCCTAGGGTATTGGTTGGGATTTAAATTGATCGTCTATGGATTTTTTCAGAAGATGGTCCTTGCCGACAATCTTGCGGTTGTGGTCAACAAAGCTTTTTGGGAGATAGACACGCAGCCCTCCGCTTTGTTTTGGTGGATGGTTGTATTGGCATTTAGTTTTCAGATTTATTTTGATTTTGCCGGCTATAGTTCTATTGCTAGGGGCTTAGCTAAATGGATGGGATATCGCTTCAAATCTAATTTTAAACATCCCTATCATGCATGTTCACTCAAAAACTTTTGGGAAAGGTGGCATATTTCACTATCTACTTGGTTTCGGGATTATGTGTACATACCTTTAGGGGGAAATCGTCGGAGTAAATGGTCTTGGTACCGCAATATGTGGATCACAATGATACTTTCGGGGTTATGGCATGGGCCGGCCCTTCATTTTGTTGTTTGGGGAGCTTTACATGCAGCATTTTTATCCTTCGAACGAATTAGTCAATTCCCGAAGCGATTATCCGGCTTGCCTTTGGGCAAGTTTCTTGCCTATTTGATTGTCATGTGGCAGGTTTTGGTAGCTTGGGTGTTTTTTCGAGCCCAAGATATGGAACAGGCATTAACAATATTAGGCCGTATGTTTTCGACCAACGGTGTCGGTAACGATCTTTTGTTTAGCCAATATTTTGACACTATAATTTATCTAATTATTGCAGTTGCCGTAGAATCTTGGTATTTTATAAAGCAAAGAAGCCCTCGATTAAGATCCTTTAGCCGGTTGTTTTGGTATGAATGCTTATCTATGGCGTTTTTAATTGCTCTTAGTGTTTATTTTAGAGGGCCTACAGCCGAATTTATCTATTTTCAATTTTAAAATTAAATGCTAAAAAATACTTGGAACAAACGATTTTATACCACCGTTGGGCTAAGCTTGTGCCTGTGGGGAATCTTTGCCTATTTTTTGCCAGCTAAACCCTCTTCTTCGACAGAATCGGGCTTATTTTGGCATCATAAAATTCATACGAATGATCGATATGATATGGTAATTGTGGGAGATTCTCGTATATATAGAGGTGTCGACCCCGCTTGTATAGAAAAGCTAATGGGGGGTGACCAAGCTATTAAAGTTTTTAATTTTGGTTTTTCATCGGCGGGCTTAGACAGTGCTTTTATAGAAGACGCTATTCGCTTATTAGATACTAATGCACAGCCTCCGATTTTAGTTTTGGGAGTATCTCCTTCTGCTTTGGCCGATGAAAACATGCGTAACATCCATTATTACCAAGAAAAAAACCGTTCTTATACCGAACAGCTACAACGCAGGTATTTAAATACATTTTTAGGCAATTTTGATCCGAGTGCCCCATCTTTAGTCCGCAATCTTCTAGTAGATAACAAAGAAGGGTATTTCCAGAAACATTATAAAAATGGCTGGATAGCTTCTGAAAAAATACCGACTGACTTGTGGAAGGATTTGTGGATGTTGGAGGATGGCTATAAGAAAGCAGTTTGGAGCCTGTATTACCAAACCCGATTAATACATTTAATTGCAGGCTGGGAAGCAAGGGGGATTGAAGTAATTGCTTTTAGGCCGCCCGCAGCAGCACATTTCGAAAGCGCAGAAAATACCCTAAGCCAGTTTCGTGAATCGGCTATTGCAGCTCAAATAGAGGCAGTGGGTGGCACTTGGATCGACATAAAAGATCGTTATCAATACCAAACCTACGACGGGTCACATTTGCTTAAAAGTTCGGCCCAAAAACTATCGATCTACTTAGCAAAACAAATAAAGAAACGCTTATTTGAACAGTCCCCGCCTTTGTACAGTACAACGAACAGTATGGAGCAATTTACGCTTCGCAATTGGTCGGATATGAACCCGTTCATGCGCTCAGACACGGCCTTTAAAGGAAACTTTTCGAATCGTATTGCTGCCGGAGGATTTTCAAGCACTTTTTCATTGCCAATGGCTGAAATAAAAGCAGATGACCTACAAGTAGAAGCCACGGCTTGGGTATGGGCTGGCTATCAAATGAATTTGAATGATGCCTATTTGGTCGTTGCTTTGGAACGAAATGATTCGAGTATAATGTGGGATGCGCAAGCTCTAAAACCTCAATTGCTTGATACCTTGACATGGAACAGCGTGCAACATCAACTAAATATAGCGGCAGCCTCAGAAGATTCGGAACTAAAAGTATATGTATGGAACAACGGCAACAAAGACTTGTGGGTAGATGAATTTGACGTGCAACTAAAAAAGAGATCTAGAGATGATTAAAACCTCGCCTACCTATACCAAAATAAATGATGGATTGACTCATTTAAGTTTTCTGTTGTGGGCTTGGATGGCTTTGGTATTTTTTCAAGAACGACTGTACAGCGATTCGGGTTTTTTTATTAGCAAAGTAATTCATTACGAAACGTTTTGGATGGAGCTTAATCGATTTATGCGTGTGTTTTCGCAGTGGTTACCCTTGACTTGTATCAAGTTAGGCTTTGATTTGCGAACTGTTTTGCAAGCCTATTCAGTAGGGCATGTTGTCTTCTTTTACCTTATATACTTGATAGCTAGGTATCGCTATCAGCATCATTATATTGGGTGGTTGTTGATATTAACACAAACCCTTGGAATACTTTGGGGATTTTGTGCGCCAGGCTATGAACTGTATTACGCTACCGCTTTTTTAGCTTTATTTGCCCTGGAAATGTATCGCAATCAATCTGGATTTTGGCACTATATACTTTTAAGCTTGTTCTTGATAACGATGGTAATTAATTACCAATTGATCATTTTTATGATTGCAGGCGTCTTGTTGATGCATTTTAAACAATATGGCATTCGGTACATGCGCCAATATGTATTTTGTTGTCTGATCATTTTACTCTGTTTTTTGTTCAAACAAAGCCTAACAGCACACAGCTACGAAATTGCTAAAATGCAGAATTTTTTACATAATTTAACCAATAGAAGCTATGGTTGGACCGATTATGGGCTTCCCTTATTGAAGTTTTACAGGCAATTCTACATTGAAGTATGGGGGCTAGCTTTTGTTACAACTATATTGTACATAAGGCAGCGGAAATTTAGCAACGCCTTGGGGTTTATACTGTTTTTGGTGCTTACGCAGTATATTATTGCCCTTACTTATCCAGGAATCCGACATTCGCGCTATCAAGAACAGTGTTATTATCCACTTATTTTTGTAGCCTGTTTTCCGCTTTTGTTTCAGATAAGCAATCAACTGTCTCAAAAAGCACGTTGGTTTTTAAGTTTGGGCTTTTTTGTCCTTATACTGTATCGGTTTTATGCAATTTCTGTACACATCAAACCCTTTACCCACCGAGTCGATTATATGCATCGTATTGCCGAGGCCACTCAAGCTATTGAGGGGAACAAATTTATCATGCATGAATATAGTTGGAATCCCTTGTTCGGAGGGACAAGTTTTACATTAGGAATGGAATCTATGCTCATTTCTGCCCTGTCTCCCACACGCAAAACGATACAAATTATTAGAGATTCAGAATGGGACAGCGGGGCGAATGCTCGACTGCTTCAAGACAGTAGCATGTACATGTTTAGCTTTCGAAGTTTTTATGACCGACTCGATTCGATGCACTTGCACAAAGAGGTGAACACACGTTATTTTGATTTTCCAGCAGGGCGCTATCAATACCTTAGCGGAGGTGCCGAACCGCTGCAAACTATTCAAACACTCCAACAAAACCTCAGCATTAAAACCTATGTACCACGCCCTTGTAAAGCCGGCGAACAAATCAATTTCTTAATAAAAATGAATAATTTAGGTAAAAAAGCACTTAGTGGCACACAAATTAAAATAGGCTATCATTGGTGGAAAGAGGGTAAAATAGTACATTGGGAAAGTTACAGAAATCCCCTTGAGATTGATTTGCAACCCCTCAGTACGTACTATCAGTACGTTTTAATAGATATTCCAAAGGAAAAAGGAAACTATGAATTGCAAATTGACCCAATTGCGGGCGATAGTTTGGGGTGGATGCAATACGATCGACGGGTACCTGTTTTGGTCAACTAAAGATGAATATTTGGTCAAAAATAATGAAAGATACAAGGACAAATACAACAAATATACAGTTAGGATTGCTTTTGGGCTGTTTAGTCTTAGGGCTGTTCCTTCGTTTGGGCAACCCTTTTGAAATATCCTTTATCAACGATGAACTAAGTACTTGGTCAAAAGTAAATTACGATCAATTATCGGATCTTATCGACAATATAAAAGCCGTCGATTCGCATCCTGTAGGAATGTATGTTTTTGTCTATTATTGGACCCTGCTTTTCGGAACAGATGAATGGCTTATCAAGCTTCCTTTTTTCTGCTGTTCATTTTTGTCGATGTATGGAGTATTTCACCTAGCATGCCGGTGGTTCTCTAAAAATGCTGCGTTGATTATTCTGGCCTATTTTGTGAGTATGCAATTTCCAATTTGGTGGAGTGGTATTGCTCGTCAATACCAAAGTGGCCTATTCTGTGTTTTGTTGATGGTTCATTTTTGGACGCGCCTGTTGATAGAAAAACAAGATAAAAAGCGGTATTGGCTAGGCTTTGTTTTGGCAGGGGCTGCGTGCATGTATAATCATTATTTTAGCCTCCTATTTGCAGCTGTGGTGGGGCTTAGTGGATTGTTTTGGCTACGCAAATCTATTTTATTAAAGTATGTTTTTTCGGGCTTCGGTATGCTAATTTTATTTGCGCCTCATTGGTCAATCACTGAATATCAATTGCTAAATGCAGATGGACACTTATGGTACGAAATCCCTGGGCCATCCTTTTTTTGGAATCACCTTCGCTACCTTTTTCATTATTCAAATCTCAATCTTTTGCTCTTGTTAGCAATTGTTTTGTATGGTTTTCGCTTTAAAATAGTCGATTCTCAACAACGGTCTTTGCGAAAAATGGCATTGTGTTGGTTTTTGTTCCCCTTACTTTTTGGCTATTGGTATTCGGTAAATTATTCACCAATTTTACGTACATCACATCTGCTGTTCTCGTTCCCCTTTCTTTTGTTTTTTTTGATGGCCCCTTTCAATAAAAGTTTAACATCTAAGCATTTGGTCCTACTTGTCTTGACCATTTTATGCTTTAATTGCTATAGTCTAGTGGTCGGCAGAAAGCATTTTCAAACGATGAATAGCCATCCTTATGAGCATTTTGTGGTACAGACAGATCAATTTTTAAAGACGCACCCTGCTTCGAAAGTAGCTATTGTACTGGGCGAAAATCCTGAATATATAGACTATTACAAAAACTATCATCAGGCTAATTTTGAGTATGTTAGTAGTTTTAAACCAGCCATCTTTTTTCAAGAATTCAAACAAATAATTGTTGCCGATAGTTTTGATTATCTGATTGTTGGTAATATGCCGGAGGCTCATTATCGATTAGCCTTTGATTTATTCCCCTATGTACACAAAAAATCTATGGGCGTGAATTACGAATATTATATTTTATCAAAGCATCCAAAAGAGGGCAACCCTTTAGCAGCTGCCTTTTTACAAAAGACGACATTTAACCCACCGGATACAAGTAATGGATGGCAAATAGATTCAGCACAGGTCCGTTATGATCAATTCCGACAAAATTACTATTTTCAAACAGCATCAGAATGGGGCCCTAGCTATCAAACAGCACTTGATTTTTTACCGCATCCTAATTTTATTTTAGATATTAGTATGGATGTACAGACATCTGATTCAATCAAACGAATTCCTGGTGCGGTCTTGGTACTAGAAATTAGTAAGGGAACGAAAATACAATGGAAAGGCGTTGAAGTGCATCAACAAACGACGGTAGACTCAAGCTGGCAGCGTCTTTATATTTCGACGCGGTTTGCACACGAAAAGTTTTATAAAAACGTTCAAGGTTACAAAATAAAAACCTACTTTTGGAACCGAGAAAAAAGACCTTTTCGATTGGATAATTTCAGAATTTCTTTCCGTGTAGGCAATCCAATTCTTTACGGAGATACCAATGAATTTATTCCCTAAGCAACAATTTCCCAAAATTAGTTTATTTTTGCAACTGTATTCAATTAATCTAAATAAAAAATATGTCGGTAATTGTTAGCAATTTGACCAAAACATACGGCACTCAAAATGCGGTTGATAACATTAGTTTTGAAGCCAAAAAAGGACAAATTCTGGGGTTTTTAGGGCCAAATGGTGCCGGGAAAACGACCACGATGAAAATGATCACCTGTTTTACGCCACCCACAAGCGGATCAATTAGCGTTTGTGGTTATTCGGTAGGGCAGGATACCAAAGCGGTGAAACATCGAATTGGATATTTGCCAGAACACAACCCTTTGTATCTCGAAATGTACGTGCAAGAGTACTTGTTGTTTATAGCGGGCCTACACAAGGTTAGTGGCAAAAAACAAGCGGTAGAACGAATGATTGAACGCACCGGTCTAAGTTTAGAAAGACATAAGTTAATAGGATCCCTTTCAAAGGGTTATCGGCAAAGGGTGGGCTTAGCGCAAGCGATGCTTCACGACCCTGAAGTTCTTATTTTGGATGAACCTACTTCAGGCTTAGATCCCAATCAGCTGATTGAAATAAGAAACTTGATTCAATCTTTAGGTAGCGAAAAAACAGTTATTTTTTCTTCGCACATAATGCAGGAAGTACAGGCACTTTGCGATCGTGTGATTATTCTCAACAAAGGGAAAATGGTCGCAAATAATTCAATTGAGCTACTTCAACAACAGCTGACTAAGCAGACCCAAATATTTGTAGAGTTTAGTGCACCCGTCAACGATCAATTGTTAAAAAAATATACAGAAATAACCTCTTTGAAATGCACGGGTTCAAATCGCTATGAAATACGGACGAATAGCAAAGAAGATATTCGCCCAGCAATCTTCAACTTTGCGGTTGAACAGTCGGTAGCCTTGCTTGAAATGCATCAAAAAAGCACCTCAATTGAAGAAGTATTTCAAGAAGTTACCAAATAAAATACAATGGCTATACATATTATTTTCTATTTAAGTGCTATTTTTTTATTTCAAGCATGTCAAGTTCCTCCACCTACACAAATAAACTCCAAGCCCTTAGCTAAAGTTGGGCAACGGTTTTTGTACCAAAAAGATATAACAGGCTTGGGCATCGGGAAAGGAATGTCGACAGACGATAGTTTGAATCAATTGAAAATGCACGTCAACAAGTGGTTGCGTGATGAATTGATGCTACAAGTGGCTGAGGATAATATCGAAATATCGGAGGATGTCGAAAAAATGGTCCGAGATTATAAAGCAACTCTAGTGATGAATCAGTACGAAGAAGTATTGATAAGTCAACGGTTGAACACAGAAGTAACCCCACAACAACTTGCCGAATATTACAGCAAAAACCAAGAACAATATATAGCCGGCTTGTCTTGGGTGCGCTGTCATTTTGTCAAGGTCAAACGAACGGTCGACGCTATCAAAAAATTAAAACGTTGGTTCAAATCGGAAGAAGGTGTTGATTTTGAAAAAGTGAAATTATTTTGTGCGCAGCATAATACGGTACACATTTTGAATGAAGACTTATGGATAGAGTACGATAAGTTAGCCGAGGCATTGCCAGTTAATGCAATTTCTTCAAGGCATCGCGAACGTCAATCTATTTTAGATAGGACGGACGATTCTTATCAGTATTTACTTCAAATTTTTGAATATCGTGACAAGGATGATGCAACACCGCTTTCGCAAGTTCAAGAAGAGATTAGAAGAATTATAATTCATCAGCGCCGCAATCAAATTTTACAGGATATACGCAAGGAGGTGTTTGAAAAAGCCAAAAAAGAAGGAGCATTTGAAGTTTATTAATTTAATTGATTAAAAATGGCTGTTTTTTACAGCAAATTAATGCCTTTGTGGTGCAAATTTCCTTTTTATCCAAATATAAACTTTACTTTTGTCTTCCCTTTGACGTTTTAAAAGGGTAGGCTTGGTGAAAAACATGCCGTTTAAGCGTAAAATTTTAAAGTTGAATCAATCAATAATGAAAAAAAATAGCATAATTATCTTCCTTTTTGTCGGATTAAGTCATTGTTTGTTCGCACAAAGAATGCAAATTGACAAGGTGGTCGGAGTCGTTGGTAATAAAATTATTCTTGTATCTGATATAGAAGCGCAAGTCAAAATCATGCGCAATCAAAGTCAGGGAGTGGATATGCCTAGTGATATACGATGCATGATTCTAGATCAACTTTTTGCCAATTCCCTTCTGTTAGCTGAGGCCGACAAAGATTCAATTGTTGTGTCAGATATGGAAGTGCAAGCTCAATTGGATAGCCGAATTAATTCTATTTTGGCCTACATGGGAATGGATGAAAATCGTTTTGTCGAAAACTACAACATGACGCCTGCGGAGATGAAAGATTTTATGCGTGACCAAATGCGTGATCAGCTTGTTCAGCAGAAAATGCAACAACAAATTATGAATTCTATTACCATTACACCCAAAGAGGTTAAAGATTTCTTTGATAGAATTCCTAAAGATAGTTTGCCTTACTTTAATTCTGAAGTAGAATTGGCAGAAATTGTTCTCAAGCCCAAAGTGAATGATCAGGAGGATGCTCGCGCGCGCAAATTAGCACGTAATTTATTGCTTCAAATTGTGGAGGATTCTGTCGATTTTGAATTACTAGCACGCAAGTATTCTGATGATAAGGCATCGGCGGCATTAGGTGGTAGTTTAGGCGTACAGCCTAGGGGTACGCTAGTCCCTGAGTTTGAAGCCACTGCTTACCAACTAAAAGACGGCGAAGTTTCAGAAGTTGTAAAAACACAGTTTGGCTATCATATTATTCAACTTATCAATCGCTTAGGCAACAATATCAATACAAGGCATATTTTAATAAGGCCCGACATTACTACAGATGACCGTGAAAAAGCTTATCAGCAACTCGATAGTATCAGAAATCTAATCGTAATGGATACTATCTCTTTTTCGGCTGCGATTGGACAATTCTCAGAAGAAGAACAAAGCAAAACAAGGGCAGGTAGAATCACCAACCCTGCAACCGGTGATGCTTATTTTGAATTAGGAGATTTAGAACCTTCTGTTTATTTTGCCATTGATGGTTTACAGCAAGGCGATATTTCTAAAGTGATTGAATTCGATTCGCGCACCGGCGAAAAACAGTTCAGAATTGTAAAAATCATTACACGTACGCAGCCGCACCCAGCCAATATGCAAGATGATTATTCTAAAATAAGAATGGCTGCACTAGAAGAAAAAAAGGGGCAGTTTATCAGCAATTGGGTAACGTCAAAATTGTCTGAAAACTACATAGAAATCAAACTAAATAACCTAGGCGATATGTCTAAAGAAGTTATGGAATGCGAGGTGATGGAAAAATGGATTTCTTCGAGCACTGGCAAACCATAGCATTTAAATCGGTTCATTTTATTCTTTTAATCTTATTTTAACAGTTCCAAAAGATTGTTTTAGCTAATTTTTTTCTTTTTTTGTAGTGTAACGCTTATTGAATAATCTATAAATCAAATATAATGATGAAATTTGAGACTGATGTTGAAGCAGTAGACGCCTTAGCCAACTCCTATCAAAAGCTAAAAAAAGAGATTGCTAAAGTTATTGTAGGTCAAGAAGATATCGTTAAGACGGTTTTAATTTCATTGTTTTGTGATGGGCATAGTTTGTTGGTAGGAGTGCCGGGTTTGGCCAAAACTTTATTGGTCAATACAATTTCTGAGGCACTTGACCTTGGATTCAAACGTATACAGTTTACCCCTGATTTGATGCCCTCAGATATCACAGGGTCCGAGGTAATGGACGAAAACCGTAATTTTTCTTTTCATAAAGGGCCTTTGTTTACCAATATTTTATTGGCCGATGAAATCAATAGAACACCGCCTAAAACTCAAGCTGCCTTGCTAGAGGCTATGCAAGAACGTTCGGTAACGGTTGCTGGAGTTCAACATATGTTGCCCAAGCCCTTTTTTGTTTTAGCGACTCAAAACCCAATCGAACAAGAAGGAACTTATCCCTTGCCTGAGGCACAGTTAGATCGTTTTATGTTTAACATATTTCTAGATTATCCAACCTACCAAGAAGAAGTAGATATTGTCAAAAGCACTACTTCAGGCGTCAAAAAGCAAGTGAACCCAGTGTTGACTGGAGAAGAAATTATTTATTTTCAGCAGTTAGTCAGAAAGATCCCTATCTCAGATAATGTGCTTGAATATGCCGTGAGTTTAGCCAATAAGTCGCGTCCTAATACTGAACTAGCTACCGACTTTGTTAATAATTATGTTTCATGGGGAGCGGGCCCTCGTGCTTCACAATGCCTTGTTTTAGGCGCTAAGTGCCATGCTGCAATTTCAGGCAAATATTCTCCCGATGTCGAAGATGTACAAGCAATTGCTAAATTCGTATTGCGACACAGGGTAGTACGCAACTACAAAGCCGAGGCAGAAGGTATTTCTATTGAAGATACGATTAAGAGTTTGTTTTAAGCCTTAATTTTACAACATACATCATTGCCTTCTCTTTACAGAGGGGGCTTTTGTTTTTACATTAAATTTGTTATGTGGTCTGATGTCAAACGGATACTCGCGGTCTTTTGTTCCTTATCGCTCATAGGGCTGATGTCGAATTGTGCCGAACCAAGGCCACCTCAAGGTGGACCAAAAGACACAAGGCCACCCGCATTGCACCCCAAAAAATACTCCTCTCCTAACAAGTCGGTCAATTACCAAGAGCGTCAAGTGATTCTCACCTTTGATGAATGGATAAAATTGCAATCAGCGCAAAGTCAGCTAGTCATTTCTCCTCCATTACAAAATAAACCGGAGATAAAAATCAAAAATAAATCCTTGGTTTTAAAGTGGAAAGAACTGCTCAAAGACAGTACAACCTATACCATTGCATTTGGCGATGCTGTACGAGATATTACTGAAAATAACAGTGTCAAAAATTTGAAGTTTGTGTTTTCCACGGGCCCTTATCTAGACTCCTTATCTTGTAAAGGTATTCTTGTCGACGCCAATGATGGTAAGGCCCTCGAAGGCGTATTAGTTATGTTGTACAAAAACTTAAACGATAGTGTTCCTTTGCTTCAAAAGCCCTATTATTTTAGTGAAACCGCTGCAGACGGTACTTTCAACATTGATAATATAGGAGAAGGATCCTATAAAGTATTTGCACTCAAAGACATGAACAGCGATTATCTTTATAATTTGCCCAATGAACAAATAGCTTTTTTAGATTCAGTGTTTGTATTAAATGATACAACCAATGGTTTTTTTAGATTGCGGTTGTTTCAAGAACGATCAAAGCCCTTTGTATTAAATGCTAAACAAGTGGGGCAGGGATGTGTGCAACTACAGTTTAACAGGGCATTAGTTGGTCGAACAGCAATTCAGTTCATGGGTGAAGAACTGCCTGTTTTGGCGCTTGAACAAGGAGACGATAGCCTCCGATTATGGTTTGATGCATCTGTTTTACAAGCCGATGATTGGCAATTCATTATTCGTAATCAAGAAGAACAATGGCAAGATACCCTTAGCGTTGATGCAACGTTAAATTACGAAAAGGCCGTTCGGTGGTGTTTTAGGAATAAGCAAAATGGAGAAGATGTTTTTGACGGGTATCGCAATAATAAAGATACTCTAGCTGTTCAACAGAGTCCATTCGAAGCTATAGAACTCAACTTTAATAATCCACTTGAACAGGTTGATTTGACTAAATGGGAATTATACATCGATTCAAATTTGCTTGTATCTAGGTATATTGTAAACAGTACTTTAGATTCTTTGAGGGGCTTGACAATTGTAGATACTGTCTTGGAAAATATTCTAGTAGATACTTTTTTGAGGATTCAAATTGATTCGCTTGTGCGCGATACAAAACGCTCAACGGCAATTCATTTATATGCGCCATTATCTGAAAAAAATCAATACAAATTGATGCTGCTAGATAGTGCAATTCAAGATGTTTTTGGGCAACACAACAAAGACAGCCTAGAGGGATTGTATCGAATCAATAACAAAGACCAATACGGTCGAATTGAATGCCTAATTAATCAGGCTGATAGCATCAAGCAATACCTAGCACAATTAGTTGGTCCAAACGGGGTTGTTTTATTCGAACATGCATTAAAAGATAGTAGTAGCTATCGATTGGTGTATCCCTACATTGGGATGGGCAATTACACCATTGCGGTAACCGAAGATAACAATCGAAACGCAATGTGGGACCCCGGTGTCTATCAACTAAAAAGGCAGGCTGAATTAAAAATAATTAGTAAAAATATCGCCCTTAAACCTGGCTGGGAAAACTTTATGTCTATTGATTTAAAGTCGCGATAAACTATATTTGCCAACGGATAAAATATTCGTTGGGTTTTCATGCTATCGGAAGATTATTAAAGCCTAATTCTCTATATATCGAAAATAATAGTAGTTTTGGCTTCATTATAATACACCACTCAGCTTTATCAGCTACTCCACTTCATTTGTTTTATTGATTATAAAAAGGGCAGCTTCCTAATAGTTTCCTTTGTCTAAGTATAGGTTTTTAAATGTTTTTTTTAGGTGAATCAGTCGCTTAATTGTTGATAATTAATATTTTATGGTATTGGTTCAATTGAATAACTCCTTTATAAAGCCTTATTTATTGCTAAATTGGTAGTGTCTTCCTTTTAGATAGTTGGCCTATTGTTTTATTTTGCATTTTATAGTTTTAACCAACAAAAATTGGCTATAAAGCTGGTTTTATTTTTTACATAATTGAAAAACATCTTTTCAAAAAAGATTATATTATGAATCTATTGTACAAATCGACGTTCACCTTAAGGCTACTCAGCTTATTGTTATTGTTTATTCCCGGGCTTATGATTGGGCAATCTTCCGATGTTTGGGATTTTGTTGAGGAATCAGCTATCGAAGAAAAGGGGAAGCGCTACATAATTCCTAATGATTATAAAACGGTACGTTTGAATGTAGATCAAATTAAATCGGCTTTGGCAAAGGCGCCTTTTACAGGAACAGACGCGGTACGTACAGCACCTGCCTATCTAGATATACCTTGGCCGGACGGATCTATTAAGTCGTTTCAAATAATTGAGACTCCAATAATGGAACAACCATTAATGGAAAAATTTCCTTCCATCAAAACTTACTCAGGTTCAGCGGTTGAAGATCCTAGCCTGTACATTCGACTTGATTTAACACCCAAAGGGTTTCACGCTATGGTTTTAACGGCCGGAGAGGGAACCATTTATATAGATCCCTATTTTTTCAACGGAGATATAAAAAATTACTTGGTGTATTACAAAAAAGATTTTGCTCCAATAGCTGGCAAGTCAATGGTTTGTGGGGTAGATGGTCAGGCTGTCAATACTTCAGATTTTCGGCCAGGCAATGCTGGGAGTCGATTTGGGTCTTGTGAACTTAGAACCTATCGATTAGCCTTGGCTGCTACGGGAGAATACACACAGTTTCATGGAGGTACTGTAGCTGGGGCGTTAGCTGCGCAGGTAACTACAATGAATCGAGTCAACGGAGTGTACAATCGCGATCTAGCGATTCAAATGAACATTATTGCAAACAATAATCTTATCATTTATACCAACGGAGGTAGTGACCCTTATACCAACAATAATGGAGGGGCTATGCTCAACGAAAATCAAAATAATATTGATGCTGTAATAGGTTCCGCTAATTATGATATCGGGCATGTTTTTAGTACAGGAGGCGGTGGAATAGCTCAATTGTTTAGCCCCTGTAACAATGGTAGTAAAGCGCGCGGTGTAACCGGTAGTTTTGCACCGGTGGGCGACCCTTTTGATATAGATTATGTTTGCCACGAGATGGGGCATCAATTTGGAGGCAATCATACCCAAAACAATAATTGCCAACGTAATACCGGAGTGACGTCCGTAGAGCCTGGATCTGCGTCTACAATTATGGGCTACGCTGGTATTTGTAATCCTAATGTACAAAACAACAGTGATGATCACTTTCACGGCATTACACTCCAAGAAATTGGAAATTTTGTAACAAGCGGAGGGCATACATGTCCTGTAAAAACCCCCTTGTCAAATACGGCACCTACCGTAACGGGTACGAATGCTGCAGGCGTTACTGTGCCCGGAACAACGCCTTTTGCGCTTACGGCCACAGCTTCCGATCCTGACGGTAATACATTGACTTATTGTTGGGAGCAGATGGATGCAAATGTTTCGACACAACCACCTTCATCCACATCAACTGTTGGACCTAATTTCCGATCTAACTCCCCATTAACGAGCCCGACACGATATTTTCCAAATCTTCCTGATGTCTTGGCCGGCAACAACCCTACCTGGGAAGTGCTCGCTTCGGTAAGCAGAACAATGAACTTCAGGGTTTCTGTCAGAGATAATGCTCCTGGTGGAGGTTGTACAGATAACAATGATATTACAATTACAATCGATGGTAATTCAGGTCCTTTTTTAGTGACTTATCCATCGAATACAGGAATCGCATGGGCGGGTAACAGTACCGAAACAGTAACTTGGGATGTGTCGGGGACAGATCTAGCGCCTGTAGCCTGTGCTAATGTGGATATCTTGTTATCAACCGATGGTGGGGCAACATTTCCTACTGTATTAGCAAGCAATGTACCGAATGATGGTACGCATCCTGTTACGGTACCTAATGTAGCTTCTACAACGGCGAGAGTGATGGTTATTTGTGCCAACGGAACATTTTTTGATGTGTCAAATAATAATTTCACGATTACCTTAGCGACCTGTAATGTTGGTGCAACCGTCACATCGAATGTTTCTTGTAATGGAGGCAGCGATGGTGCCGCAACTGCATTAGCAAGTGGCGTGGCTCCATTTGGGTTTAGTTGGACAGGAGGGCAGACCATTAACCCTGCCACCAATTTAACAGCGGGCGTTTATACAGTTACAATGACGGACAATACAGCTTGTACTGCAACGGCATCGGTTACTATAACCGAACCTGCTACTGCATTGAGTTTAACACCGTCTAGTACTGACGAAACCTGTATAACAAACGATGGAACGGCATCTGCTAACGCTTCGGGTGGTAGTGGTAGTATTTCTTACATATGGTCGACGGGTCAAACAAGTTCTACGCTTGCCGGATTAAGTGCCGGCTCTTATGGTGTTACTGTTACGGATGTAAATGGCTGTAGTAACACGTCTAATATTGTAGTAACGAATAGCTGTTGTGGTTTAAGTCTAACTGCAACAGGTTCTGTACTTAGTTGCAATGGCGCATCGACCGGAACGGCAACCGTGAACCCAACAGGGGCAGGTGGTTATACCTACGCTTGGACAGGTGGACAAAATACGGCTACAGCTATTGGCTTAACTGCTGGTATCTATACCGTTACTGTTACAGATGTTTCGCCTTGCACAGCTACCGAAACTGTTACGATTACAGAACCATCAGCCATATCTGTTTCAACGGCTGCTACAAGCGAATCTTGTTCCTCCAATGATGGAACGGCAAGTCTAACTGCTTCGGGAGGTGCTGGCGGGTTTACATTTGCCTGGGATGCAGCTGCAGGGTCGCAGTCTTCTTCGACAGCAACAGCCTTACAACAAGGTGCCTACAGCTATACAGTAACCGATGCAAATGCTTGTACCAGTCTCGGGACGGTTAATGTACCGAATGGCTGTATTGCGAATACTTGCGATACTATAACAAACATTCAGCCTGCTGATAATTTAATCATCTATAATGATGGTGCAAATGGATATGTAGCGGGGCATAATCAATACGGAGATCTAGCCAAGGCAGATTTTTACAGCTATGCAGGTGCAAATACGCACATACAAGGAGCCTATTTGTATTTTGGAGCAGCAGTTGCGAGTAATACGACCAATACATTTAATGTAAATATGTGG
>CAJQQM010000164.1 GCA_905480485.1 uncultured Aureispira sp. | reverse complement strand
CGCAGTTGTATTATATTCCTTTCGGAACCTTGCCTACGCAGCCTCAAAAGGCGCAGCTATCGAAAGATAAGGCGTATACAGAAGGTGCATTTTTGATTGAAGATTTTTCTATTTGCTACAATTTATCCGCGACGGCTTATTGTCAAAGTAAGGCAACGCAAAAGAACCATTCGAAATATGCGATTGCCGCCTTTGCCCCTCATTTTGGCACGATGAAGTCGATACTCGAAGAAAATGGTCACGGTACTTTGGCCCCGTTGCCTGGCGCCGAAAAGGAAGCAAAAGCGATTGCAGCTTATTTTGGATATGATGCCTTTGTTGCACAGGCGGCTTCTGAGGCTACGTTTAAAGCACAGGCAAACGATTATTCGGTCTTACACATTGCTACGCATGGATTGCTCAACGACCGCCGCCCTTTGTATTCGAGTTTGGTTTTGTCGAATGAAGCGAATGAAGATGGTTTGTTGAATGCCTGGGAGTTGTATGAAATGAAATTGACGGCTAATATGGCGGTGTTGAGTGCCTGCAATTCGGGCATGGGGCAATTATCAAAGGCCGAGGGTATCGTAGGTGTTTCAAGTGGCTTTGCATTTGCAGGAGTCCCTAACATTGTAATGAGTAAATGGCCGGTATCGGATTGGTCGACACAGGTGCTGATGCGTCATTTTTATCAGTACCTCAAAGACGGTATGCCTAAAGATGAAGCGCTACAAAAAGCTAAAATACAATTTCTTACAGAAAATAGACGTCGTCCCAAGGCCTTGGCGCCTTATTATTGGGGCGCATTCGTGTTGCGGGGCAATACTAGTCCTTTGTATTGGCAAGCGGCGGGCGGCTTTTATGCGTACTATTGTATGCTAGGTGGGGCAGTTCTATTGTTGTTGTTCGTCGTCATGTATCGTCGCAAAAAACAATGTCAGGAATATAAAATAGGGTAGTAGGCTTTGTTTTACCAGGTAGTTTAGTGCAATTCTAATTCCCAGGCTTCTAGTGGTGGCTTTGCACGGTAGTCGCTATCGTCACAGACCGATCGAATGTATTGTGCGGCCCTTCGCATAGCAGAAGGGTGGTCGTGAACATAGCCCAATTTACTCATTGTTATGTTGTTGGTATATATGGCCACTATACGTTCAGCCTCCTCGGCCTTGTAGTTCAGTATCTTCCTATAATCGATGTCAGCCAGAATACTTTCGTCTCCGATATGCTTGCCCAAGCTGCCGCTGCTGTAGTACCCTACAAACTGTCTCAAACAGCGTTTAAAGTCTTTTGATAGTTCCATGCCCATTGATGCCTAATTTAGCTTTAGTGTTTATTCTACAAGTATAACATCAAATATCCTTGTTGGTTTTTTTTGTAGGGTCTTTTGTTGACGACATAAACATTAAATATCGTGATTAGGATAGGCCTAGAAATAGCTTCGATTTTATCCGTTATGAGTTAGTAGTGTAGGACATTACAATACAGCACATCTAAAGGCTAACTCTAAATAGGAATAGCAAAATAGAATTTCATCAATACCAGGCAGGATTTCTCTCGATGCTGATTGGATACAAGTTCTTAATTCGTTATGTAGCATAGGGGGAAATGATCAAAGGATGTATTGAGCATAAAATAGCCAACATTCATAAATTAAACAGGCCCTCTTGCAGATACACTGTAACAATACCTAGGTTCTAATGCTTTCATCCTATTAAATAGGGGGCCAACTCAACCTAATCTCCCAACTTCTTGTTACAATAGCTAAGCTTACTATTTCACCAACCATTATCCACATGAATTCCACAGAGCTTATTTACGCACACTTTGATCGTTCAGCATTTCCTGTTATAATCGTTACGTTCAGTGGTGCCCAAGAAACCGACGAAAACTTTGCGGCTTACCTCGACGAATTACTTGCCAATTATGACAAAATGCAAGCTTTCTCCTTGGTGTTTGATGCCTCTAATGCCCCTAACCCAAATCTAAAATATCAATTACGGCAGGCAACATGGATGAAAGAACACGAATCCCTGATAAAAACCTACTGCAAGGGCGTTGCCTATGTAATGCCCAACAATTTTTTGCGCATAGTATTAAAAGCCATCTTCAAAATCCAAAGAAATCCGGTACCCTTTAGTGTTTTCAAAGAATTGGACCAAGGCCGTATTTGGGCAGAGGCCTTTCATTAAATAGCTCCTTGTGGTAGGGTATACAAGCTATCTTGTGCCTCAATTTGCGCTTAGATAGTATATACAAAATTGGGTCTTCGGATGATTTTTGACAATCCTCATTCTAGCATCTTGTGTCGACAAGCAACGCATTATCTATCGTGCAAGGGCTGTCTTTGCACAGGGAGATAGCCCTCGGGAAGGCCTGTGGAACTATTCGAGGTATCTTAACTACGTAGGCAAAGTGTTTTTCTGGCATGCCACTATTTCCTGTAGGATTGGAGCCCAATTTTGAAGAACAAATGATTTTAATTATGTTTGGAATACTGTCTGCAGTAGTATTTTTTGATTTTGCAGCTATCTGACAGCTGTTTGCTCTCTAAAAAGAGGCTTATATTATCAAAAAAAACTGTAGCAAGTATCCGCTATACTGCCTTGGTATTCCCAAAAATCCAAGCTAAAAAATCTATCATGACGCAACCTATTCTCGACCAATTTAACGAAGGCCCGCAGCAACCGAACCACGCTCTTGATTTTACATTGCGTACTCCAAGCATTCAGCTGACAGAAGTATTGCTTTTATTGCATACCAGCCTATTGACCGTCGGGTTATATTATTTTTTGCAATTTTTTGATCAGCTAACCATCGATACCTCTATTGCTTGGCTTAGAAGTGATTTTGAATTAATATTGCCGATATGGCTGATGTATATTATTGTGCCTGCACTTTATGCCCTGACCTGGCGAATTCGTTCTATCAGAATCGATAACAGCCCCATAAAATCAAGTACCGAATCCAATCTTAGCATCGTCCTGATATTTATTTTATCCATCATGACTATTCTAAGCTTTGTCATAGGCCTTGCCTACACAGCCCAATGTATTTATCGTATTGAATCATTCAATGTAGTGCTTGCCGCTAACGCAGATTTGATGTTTAGCCTACTTAGCTATTACTTATACAAAACCATTACACAGGATTATACCATGAAAAAATTATTGAAGCAGTAAGTAAAAGAAAAAATCAAGAATAACTAACGAACAAAATAGATACATAAATCAATGAGCGATAAGATTGAAAAACTTAAAAAACTAAGAATACAGATTCGAAAATTTAACGATACCTTGGCTTATTATCAAACCTTGTTTGATGCCGATAAAGAAATCGACGAATGGGAGTTTAAACAACTAAATGACTTACAGGCTAAGATAGATTCTATTCGAGCTAAGATTGATAAAGAAATAAAAAAACTATCTTCGAAAGAGGCGCTTGAAAATTCCTACCATTCCCTAAAAGAGGAGATTCGTGATCAGCTAAGTCAAGAGGATGATGTAATCGATAGTGAAATGATTGATAATATGCCGATTGATGTCCTAAGAAAAACGAATAGAGATGGTTTGAAAATCACTCTTCACTCTGCTTTTTGGTCTGAAAAATTTATGGATTGGCTATCAAAAAATCATGCTGTTTCTGCAGAGGAATTGGTCATGGAAGTGATGCGCATTAATAAAAAGTCGTACAAAGACAAAGCAAGTTATCTGCATGCTGTTCAACAATACGAATGCAAAGGTAGCTTGGTGTCAGTATCCAAAACAGCTGGTGATTTTGAGATTACAGGATATACTAGTGCCGTGGAAGGGATACCAATTAAATTTACCCTATACTATGGGGTAAGTGGTACGATCACGCTCAAGGAAATAGAGTGGGTTCCTTTAGAAAAGGAAAAGAAGGGCATGCAGCAGTTAACAGGTATACCGGGCTTTGCAGCTAGCTTTGTGATGAAATATTCTGGATTTGGCGAACTCACCCGCGCCCTGCATAATCACATGGATGGCAAAGACCCTTGGACAGGAGAGAAGGGATCGACTATGGAATTGACAATCGGTGGAGTAACAAATTTGATTACAATGGGCCTTAGTGGACCTGCAAAAACAGTATCGGGATTAAAAGATCTTTTAAGAATCCCAGCAGTTTCAAATATTCTTTTAAATACCTGTCAGGAAGCTTTGGAAAAAATGTCACCTGAACTAAGAGAAGAATTTGGCTTTGGAAGAGAATTAATAGATATTTATTCTGCAGTAAATCATCCTGAGAAATCTTTTAAATATTTAGAAGGAATTTGTAATATGATTCAAGGTGGGTTTGTTACAGTTGATCTTGCTGAAAAATATATTGAAATTCACAATACAAAAGCTGAAACCAAGGATCATGTTCAAAAGTGAAAAAACATTAGAAAAAACGATAGAAAATTTGAAGCGTCTGGAGATGCTATCAGATAATCCGAAGCAATTTAATCTGTTACTTGTAGAGAAGTTTATTGCTTCTGGTCAAACATATAGATACATCATGGATAGTCGATTGGGAATTATCTATATTCATTTTCAAGAAGGGAATAATCGTATACAAATTTGTGTCAACGAATCGAAAAGAGGCTTTTTTGTGCCGTTTTTCTTAGTTCTAATGGGTTTTTTCTCTTTGTTATTCTCAAAAATAGGCGTTTCAGCGATTTTATTTGGTACTGGTTTGATGTATTTCTATATACTGTATGTTAATTTTAAGCATGCTAAAAAATCAATCCATGATATTTTCAACTGATTTTAGATGAAAAACACAATAAAAAATTATGTTATTCAACCAAAGCTATAGCATCCCTTATGTTTCCACAAGTATTCAAGAGGTGGTGTATTTCAACCAAGAAAATACACAATTTACAGATGCCTTTAGGCTTCTAAAAAAAATATCTAAACATCAATTTATATTCAGGTATCGGTATACTGGACGTGTTGGCGCCATAAAAGTATTGATTGAAAACAAAGGAAATGATATACATCTACAAGTATTTCAGGCCGCTATAGGTT
>CAJQQM010000163.1 GCA_905480485.1 uncultured Aureispira sp. | reverse complement strand
ATGCAGCGGGCTGCGATTCGATTGTGACCTTAAATCTAACAATCAACAATTCGAATACGGGTACGGATGTGATAACAGCCTGTAATAGCTATACTTGGATAGATGGTATTACTTATACTACCTCGAACAATACGGCAACGGACACGCTTACAAATTCGGCAGGATGTGACTCGATTGTGACCCTTAGTTTAACACTAACTACCATTGACACTAGCATAATTTTGTCAAATCAGACGATTACGGCTAATCAGTCTTCAGCATCTTATCAATGGTTGAATTGTGATTCGGCGTTTGCTGTTATTTCAAATGCGACCGGACAAAACTTCACAACGACTAATAGTGGTAGTTATGCGGTAGAGTTGACATTAAACGGCTGTGTTGATACATCAAATTGTGTTGCCGTTACTATACTTACAGCCACGTTCATGGAAGATGGTAATCAGGTGCGTTTGTATCCTAATCCCACATCATCTGATGTTACGATAGATTTTGATCGTATACAAAAGTCTATCCGATTGCGTTTATTTGATTCAATTGGTCGTTTGATACAAACCAAAAGCTATCAGGATATTAGAGATATTCGTCTTCAGATGCCTTTGTTTTCTGGTGTTTATATGGTAGAATTGAACTCAGAAAATGGTCGGGCTGTATTTCAGATTATTAAGGAGTAAAAAATGTGCAGAACTATTGAATGATTATATTGCTAGGGTATTGGACGGTTACTTATAGTTAGAAGGTATTACGGCCCTTAAATGCTCAAAAATTTATAATCCTAACCGACTTTGTACAACAACCGAAACTTAAGGTTTTCTTATTATTTTTTCCAAAAAGTACGATCGTTGTACAAAGAGTAATACTGTAGCAAGGGCTTTAAGTAGGGTTTGTTTAGAATAAGGGTTTCGCCCGCCCTTGTGTATGAATGAAGAAGCGCCTTAACAGTTGTATAGGCTAGCTATTTTTAGCAACAGTGCGCAGGTAGTTCAACTTTGAACGTAGGAATTGATTGAGATTACTTCTTCTCTGCAATCCGTAATACATCGCCCAAAACACCCCTTGCTGTAACCGCAGCACCGGCACCGGCACCTTGTATAACAATAGGTTGATCTCCATAAGAACTGGTATAAATTTCGAAAAGCGTATCACTTCCCTGCAAATTTCCGATTGGACTATTGCGTTGGACTGATTCCAGCGATACGGATAACGTCCCTTTTTCATTTTGCAAATTGCCTCCGAGTTCGGCAACATATCTCAATACCTTGTCGTCGGCTAATTGTTGGTGGATAGGTTCGAAATAATGATTTAATTGTGCATAATTGAGTTTAAAATCAGCTAAACTGAATGCTTTTAAAGATTCGGGCACCAAACTTTCAACTTGTACATCTTCCAAATCATTTTTTAGACCAAGTTCTCGGGCTAGAATTAAAAGCTTGCGCGCCACGTCTTTGCCCGAAAGGTCGTCCCGTGCATCCGGTTCGGTATATCCTTTTTGTTCAGCTTGTTGCAAAACGGTACTAAATGCTGTTTTCCTAGTCGAGAATGCATTGAATATATAACTCAAGGACCCCGAAAAAACACCTCTGATTTTGGTTATATTTTCGCCCGAAGCGTGCAACAACTTGATGGTGTTGATGATTGGCAAACCGGCACCTACATTGGTTTCGTACAAATACTTTTTGCCATGCTGACGCAACAATTGATGCAGTTGTTTATAATTTTCAATATCCTGAGTATTGGCAATTTTGTTGGAGGACACCAAGTCAAATCCTGCTTTTATGATTTGCGGATAATAGGCTGCAATTTGTTGACTTGCTGTATTGTCTATAAAAATCAGATTTTCCAGATAATTGGATTGCGCATAGTCGATAATTGTCTCAATAGGCTTGTTATTATCAGCGGCCACAAGCATTTGATTGCGCCAGGATGCATCGATTCCAAATTTGTTTAGAACCACTTTTTGAGTGCCTGCTAGCGCAAAAATATTGAGCAGTTGTTTTTTTTGATGATGATATTTGGGGATCAATTCGGTCAGTTGATCTAAAAAAGATGCGCCTACAGTACCTTTCCCTACTACCGCAATGTTGATGCGAGTGGCTACGCCAAATATTTGAGCATGTAAAATTCGAATTGCTTTTAGTTTTTGATGCGCAGGCAGGACTAAGCTAATGTTTTTGCCCGCTACTGTGTTGTTAACCAATAACAACTTAATATTGTTATCATTAAGTGCTTTAAAGGCTGTACTAAAGTGCCGTAAGTTTTGCCCGATGAGTGTCAAAACCGCTATGTTTTTGTCGTAACGTATATTGTGCGCTTCTCCCAACTGTAATTCGAGGGCAAATTCCAGTTGAAGTGCTTTGACAGCCTTTTTGGCTGCGGCTGCATCAATAACAAAACTAATGGCATTTTCGGAAGAACCTTGCGCTATCAGGTTGACACTGATTTCCAATTGCTGTAAGGTGGTGAATATACGGGCATCAATCCCCTTTTTACCCAAAAAACCTTTGCCTTCTATGTGTACAAATGCCACCTTTTCTTGTACAGCAATTGACTTTACCCCTACTGCAGTTTGATGGTTTGTAATCAAGGTTCCCCCAAATTCGGGCCGAAAAGTATTGCGGATACGAAGCGGAATAGCCTGTTCGACGAGGGGCGCAATAGTCGACTTGTGCAATATTGAGGCACCGAAAGCTGCGAGTTCGTGGGCCTCGGCAAAACTGAGACGATCAATCGTACGGGCATCGTCTACCCAATCAGGATTAGCGGTGTAGATTCCGTTGATATGCGTAAAACTTTCTACCGTAGATGCTTGTAGGTATTTGGCGAGTAATGAAGCGCTATAATTGCTGCCATTACGCCCAAGAGTAGTGGTGCAGTCTTGTGCATCCGAAGCAATAAACCCAGTCACTACAGGTATATAATCTCCATTAAAACCTTTAAAGTAATCCTTGATATAAGCTTCTGTCCTAGTTTCGTTGATACGGGCATTTCCGTAGGTAGAATCTGTTTTGAAAAAATGACGACTATCGACAAATCGGGCGTCTATACCAAGTTTCTGAAGGCTATAGGCCAATTGCTTGGCAGCTAGAATTTCACCCTGTGCCAACACCAAGTCTTTGGTTTTTTCGGTATAATCGCCGGTCAGACGCACGCCCGACAAAATATCTTCCAGTAGTTTATATTCCTTCGATAAGTTGATAAAACTTTGTGGCAACTGTTCTTGAACGAACGCCTGCCAAGTGCTATCGTCGTTGTTGTTAAGACTTGCTTTTTCGAGCAAGTTGTCGAGCAAATCGGTAGTAGCCCCCCTTGCCGAAACAACTGTTACAAGGGATTCCCCTGCTTGTATTTTTTGTTGGATAATAGAGATTACTTGATCTAATCCTTGTTGTTGCGCTAAGGATTTGCCTCCAAACTTAATAATTTTCATAGACGTTAATTTTAAATAATGTTTGTAAAATATCGGAGACTTGTTGATGTTCAATCAGAAAAGCATCATGCCCCTGTGCTGAATTAATTGTATGATAATAACTATCGACGCCCAAATTTTTGAGCCACTGATGTGTGGTATAGATTTCGGCTGCTGTGACCAAAAAATCGCTTTCAATAGCAATAGATATTACCGTTGCTTCTATTACTTTTAGTTTTGACTGCAATTGTTGACGATTTAAATCGATGTGTACAGCCCCTAACAAACAATTCATCAGTAAATAGGCCCGTCGGTCGAAACGTTTGTTGAGTTGACGGCCGTGATAATCGAGCCACGCAGTAGCGCTGAAGGCTTGTCCTTGCCTGGCCGATTTTTTTTGTTCAAAAGATTGCGGTGCCCGATAAAACAACATTGCCATCTGCCGGGCATCTTCAATAGGATGGTTTGAATGCAATAGAATACGTTGCTGCACCTGACAATGCCCCTGCAGCCACAAACTCGAATGGCAATTAGCCGCTACAGGTATCAGATACTGCGTCAACTTCGGTCGCAAGCAGGCCATTTCCAAGGCGATACCACCACCCAATGAACATCCTATGAGAGCATACAGGCGCTTGATATTCAACACATCGAGCAACTGACAAAAGAGCTGTGCGATATCTTGCGGTGTAAAATCCTGATATTTTTCGATCAAAAAGCCATCATAACCATTGCCCGGAACATTGACCGCCAACACACTGTAATGATTGAGGTCGATGGTTTTGCCCCGACCAATTAAATCGGACCACCAGCCGTC